>JAHZBS010000086.1 GCA_019423265.1 Clostridiales bacterium | reverse complement strand
CATACGGGAGCACGAAGTTGATGATCGAGCGGATTTTGGAGGATGTCCATGTCTCAGACGCGGAGTGGAGCATCGCTCTGCTGCGCTACTTCAATCCCATCGGGGCCCATGCCAGCGGCCTGCTGGGGGAAGATCCCAACGGGATCCCCAATAACTTGGTGCCTTATATTGCAAAGGTTGCAGGTGGACAGCTGGAGAAGCTGCATGTATTTGGCGATGATTACCCGACGAAGGACGGTACCGGGGTTCGCGACTATATCCATGTGGTGGACTTAGCCCTCGGTCACATCAAGGCTGTGGAAAAGGTGATGAAGAGCACGGGAGTGGAGGCATACAATCTTGGGACTGGCGTGGGCTACAGCGTGCTGGATGTGGTGAAAGCCTACGAGAAAGCCAGCGGGCAATCGGTGCCCTACGTCGTGGATCCCAGGCGTCCCGGCGATATCGCGGAATGCTACGCGGATCCGGAGAAGGCCGCTACGGAGCTTGGGTGGAGGGCGACCCTTGACCTGGCGCAAATGTGCAGGGATAGTTGGAATTTCGTTCAAAAGAATCCCAATGGTTTATAATCGAGAAAGTGTTCTGTGCGGGGACAGAAAAAGGACGAGTGGGAAGTGATGGCTTCTTGCCCGTCTTTTTTTATCCTATAGGAACAAGCGCAAAGCGGAACAAGAAATAGGAAAGGGGGGAGGTGTAAATGTAAATATGATATGAAATTTTCTTTTCATAAAACTTAAACATCGCCCGGAAACCTTTCAATTTTCGTAATCTAATTGACATTGGATGGAATATCCATTACAATAACGGATGTTTATTGGAGTCCAATAACGGGAATCCTGTAAATACACAGAGAGATAGAGTAGCGGGCGATTGAGGGATTGTTGATGAAAATTGGTTTGATTGGAGATGAGTATATGGCAGTCTATGAGTGGAAGACAAACGTGGCGCCTCTCTATAAGAAAGAGGCGCGGACGCGAGACAAACGGTGGGGTTATACATCGGTTAAACGGGGCACGGATATTCTAGTATCGGCTGTTGGCTGTGCGGTGGGCTTTATACCCATGGCCGTCTGTGGACTTTTGATTAAATTGGAGGACGGTGGCCCCATCGTCTATCGCCAGACGCGACTTGGACAGGACAAACGGCCATTTCAAATTTATAAGCTGCGCACCATGAGGACCGATGCAGAGAAAGATGGCGCGCAATGGGCAGCTAAGGATGACCAGCGCGTGACCAAAATTGGCCGGTTTTTGCGCAGAACCCACTTAGATGAACTTCCTCAATTTTTCAATATTTTAAAGGGCGATATGAGCTTGATCGGCCCACGGCCGGAGCGGCCGGAACTGACCGATCACTTTGAGAGCGAGATTCCTGGATTTACGAACCGGCTTATGGTAAAGCCGGGCTTGACAGGGCTAGCGCAGGTCAATGGCGGGTATGATATTTCACCTGAGGAGAAGCTGCGGTATGATTTGGAGTATATTTGGAATCAAAATGTTTTCCTGGATGTCAAAATCTTAATGCAGACGGTCTGGGTAACACTGACCGGTAAGGGGGCTCGCTGACAGAAATGAAGTCCGATCACAGTCCCCTGATAAGCGTTATCATGCCGGTGTACAAAGTCGAGCCCTATCTCCCGTCCGCAGTGGAAAGCGTGCTGGCACAGACATTTCAAGACTTTGAGCTCATACTGGTGGACGATGAATCGCCGGACAACTGTCCGGCTCTTTGTGATGCATATGCAAGGCAGTATGAAAAAGTTCAGGTTCTACACAAACCAAAAAATGAAGGGCTCGGGGCGGCGCGCAATACGGGAGCCGCAGTGGCCCGAGGGCGATATCTCTATTATATGGACTCAGACGATTGGATTGATCAGGATCTATTTGAGCGGGTCAGCGCGTCGATCCAGACGTATCCGGCAAAAGTCATTATGATCGGATTGCTTGAGGAATACTACGAGAATGGGGTCCTTAAAAAGACAATACCGGTAACAGTGCCGGGGTGGACCGCCAAGACGGCAAAAGAAGTCCACAAAAAGGTGGCGGCTCTAGAGCGGGCGGGCCTCTATGGATATGCCTGGAATAAATTCTATTCCCGTGAGCATATCCAGGCGCAACAGCTGTCATTTTCGTCCGTTACCCTGATTGAAGACATTGAGTTCAATGTTCGTTTTTTTGAATCCATTGATTCCTGTACTTACCTGGATTGCACGCCGTATCATTATGCAAAGCGGATGAAGGGAAGCCTGACCGATAAATTTGTGGCCGACTATTTTTCCCTGCATGAGACGAGAATTCGAATGGTAAAAGAGCAATTACAGCGCTGGGGCGAATATAAGGGAAAGAGCCGCGAAATTCTGGGTGAGCTGTATTTGCGGTATTTTTACTCTGCGATCTGCCGAAACCGTCAGAAGGAATCTGGCATGAGCAGAAAAGAGCAGAAGACATGGGTGCAGGCGCGATTTCAGGATGCTTTTTTTCGGGACATATTGGGGGGAATCCATCCGTCAGAGCGGATACTTCGCTGGATGTTGTATCCAGTTAGAAAGCGGTGGGCTGGCGGATGTCTGGCACTTGGTGCTGTAATGTATGCAGCAAAGCAAAAAAGTCCTGTTTTATTTGCTAAGGTGAAACAAACCGGGCGGCAATAATAAAGATAAAACTGAGGCAATTAGTGTGAAAAATAAGCTTGATCGCGTATTTTTCACACGGCTATTTGTGCCGGAGCGTCACAAATAGCTCTGGGGGGCAGAATTCGCCTCTGTCGCTAACGCTCCAGAATTGAGAGTACTATGAAAAAGCTGCGAGACAGAGAAACATGGGTGACTCTGTTTAAATATATGTATCTCGTACTGCTATTTTGTTCTTTCTTAAATTTTACATGCGAACATGTCTCGGGGCTGGCGTATCTTGTGACAGGGATAGGGGTGGCCTTGATTGTCTGGGATCTTTTGACAGACCGAAACTGTCTGCACTCACGGAATATGGTATTTCTGGCTGGGCTGTTGGCTGTTTACGGAATCAGCTCCCTTTTGAACGTCCGATATGGGCTTTTAGAGAACATAAAGGGTTTTTTGTGGATGGTGTTGCAATACGGGCTCCTTTTCAGCTATAATGCGTCGGCGGAGAAGAAGCTCTATCAGAGGCAGGCGAAAGGTCTCATGATCGCGTTCTGCTTTTTAACCTTCGCCGCATCCTTAGCGGGAATCATCATGTTTTGGCAAGAGTATGGGAGAGCTTTTGAGACAGATAGCGGAAAACTTATCATCCGAGGATTTATGTATGGCCGTCTGTGGGGGGAGTATACCGATCCAAACTATGGAAGTATTTTTGCAGCCCTTTCCCTTTTGTTTTCAGGGTATTTATTTTGCCAATATCGCAAACTGGGAATCCGGATTGTACTGATACTGAATGGTCTCCTTCAGCTGTCCTATCTGGCGCTGTCCGATTCTCGCACTGCTCTGGTCAGTTTAGGCGCCACTGTCGGTATCGGGGTGGCAGGTCTGATCTATCACCGGTTTCACAAAGGGTGGAGAGCCGCAAAAACGGCCATTGTCGCGGGGGTATGCCTGCTACTCAGCGCGGGGGTGACTATGGGATGCATTCGTGGCATACAGACGGGATGGTCCTATTTGTCAGCCTTACACCAACAGAGGGTGGAAGAAGGGGAATCGGGGTCTCATACAAGTACAAAGCCGTCACTATCCGAAGTTGAAGTTGGCCGGGAGGATATGCCGGAGGATGTCAGCAACCAACGATTCAATATATGGGGCAGCGGTTTTGAAATTCTGTGGACATCGCCTCTTTTTGGCACGTCGCCCCGAAATATGCTGGCCTACGCCCAAGATAAGCTGCCGGATACGTACGTCGTGCAGGAAAATTTTAACAGCTTTCACAATGGCTTTTTCGATGTGCTCTTTTGTCTGGGAATCGCGGGAATCGTGATGGTGGTCCTGTTTGTGGTTGGCCAGCTTCGGTTCCTTGTCCCCAATCTACTACAACATATTCAGGAGCAGGATTTTGCCTTTATCTTTCTCTCTTTTCTGACAGTGCTGCTGATTGCGTGTTCCGCTATGTTTTTAACGGAGATCTTCTTGATTAATTCGGTGGGCGCCTTTTTCTTCTGGAATTTTTTGGGGTATCTCAATCAATACTTTGAGAAAGTGGAGCTGCCCGCGTAAAAAAAGAATACGGTGAAGTCCCTATTGGCGGGGGACTTCACCGTATTCTACATTGGCGCTCACTTAGCCCGGTGCGGGATGTTTTGCGCTGGATAGCTTATTCCGTAGGAGTCGAGGACAGCGTGCTGACATAGTCCGCTTTCCAGGCGTCCATCTGCTCCATCGTTGCGGTGCGGATACCGCTCGACAGGTTCTGCTTGTAAGCCTCCTGAGCTTCCGGCGTGTCGTAGAGCGCAGTGGGCATCTGGAAATCGCCCAGCTCCGAGATCAGAGGCATGTCGCTGAAGGTGAGGGTCGCCCAGTCATTGACCGTGCCAACGGAAATCTCATTGTAGACCTTATTTCCGGCGGGGTACAGGGGATTGAGGATGTCCGGCTCGTCCGCGTCGCGCATACTCTTATCCGGCATCATTTTCTGATTTTCTTCATCCCAAACCTCAACCAGATGGCCGGCTGTGGCCGCCAGCTTCGGATATTTGGCTGCCCAGTACTCGTTGGTGATGGGGACCTGCTTGTACGGGTCGGAGACAAGATCCGTGTTGAACCAGTCGCTGAAAGTGCGGTCGTTGCCGCTGACTTTCCAGCCCGGCGTATCGATGTAAATATTGTCGTGGATCTTGATGTCGCGGCCGCCTCCCAGGCATATGCCCTGCATCCACCAGTCCGCTACGACGTTGCCGTAGATTTCGACGCTGCTCAGGGCATCGTCCAGGTAGATGGCGAAGATAACATGGCCGTTTAGATGGCCGTCTTCCCATCCCATGTCATGGAAATAGTTGTAGCGCATCACGTTGCCGCGGCAGGTCCAGCTGCGGCCTCCGTAGATAGCGCCCGCATCTGAGGTGTTGTAGCACACGTTCTCGATATCGTTGAACTCCATAAGATGGTCGTTTCCGTACCAGCCGATGGCCGTGAGGGGCAGATCGTAAATGTGATTCCGGCGGACAGTCTGGCCAACGCCCTGGACGGTTACGCCATTGCCGGAGGAAATATTATAGATGTCGCTGTATTCGACGATATGCCCGGCGCTCTCCAGGGTTGTGTAATTGCCGCCCTTCAATGACACGCCGTCGCCTGTAATATCATGAATCCGGCATCCGCTGACCACCACGTTGTGGCCGTTGCTGACGGCGATACCGCCCTTGCTGCACCCGTTGACTTCCGCGTCTTTAATTTCACAGCTTTCACAGGTGTCCAGCTTTACAGCTGTGCTCAAGGTGTTGCTGAAATCGATGCCCTGGAAGGATACATAGGATACGTTCTTCATGGACAATAGCGGCTTGTCCAGAATGGCCATGGTCACGGCTCTATCGCCCAGCCCGTCGCCCACGTACAGGTACAGCTTGTCGGCTTTATCGCCGCTGCCGTCTACGGAGCGGTCGATATAGAACTCGCCCTCTGTGTCCAGCTCGCAGAGCAGATTGAAGGCATAGAACTTACACATATTTCTATCCGAGGTAAGATTCGAGAGCCCCGTCAAGGTTTTTTCCGTTGTGTCTACCGTTACCTGCAAAGTGCTGAGGAGCCATTCATAGGCGAAATTTCCCCGAAGAAAGACCTGATCTTCGTTGGCCCATTTGTCAATGCGGGTTTCCTGATCATGTCCCCCGTATCCTAAGACGGGAGGTCTTTCGCCACGCCCGTCGCCCTTGTCCTTTTCATCGATGGGGGACCAGCCGTTGTCTATGATGCTGGTAGGTCTAATATAGTTTGCGGACCCTTGGGGCTGGCTTGGGTATTCGGCCAGCTTTTGGATTGTGCCGTCCAGGTAGATGACGGGAGGGGAGGTCAGGACCTCGCCTGTGGGAATACCCTCCGCGCCCAAATCATACACGGCGACTTTGCCTTTGGCGGAGTCCGGAATCCGGTCCCAGATTCCCGCGTCAGCGTTCTGCTCTGTAACGATCTGAAAATTATCGTTTGTCAGTGTAACCTGACCGGTTAAGGCGACGGCCTCATCCTCGTATGCGGCGTACACGATGGGAGCGGCCGCCGTGCCGGAATCCGCTTCTGTCAGCTCAAAACCGGCGGTGAGCAGCTTATAATTGCCGCCCCGCAGATAGACGGTGACGCCGTCTTTCTTCTCATCGGCTGATAAGCCGCGGATCGTATCCCGGGCTTTCTCCAATGTGGCAAAGGGCGCGTCTATTGTTCCCGAGTTGCTGTCGCTCCCGGTCAGCGATACATAGTAGGTCTTGCCCGGCGCTTCTTCCGCCTCGGCAACGCTCCGATTCAGCAGCGGTATGGCAGCGCAGATCAGCGTCAAGGTCATGATCCATGAAACTATCTTTTTCAAGCTCTTCATCTCCCTTTCATATAGTGAAAATCATAATGAAAATCCGGTTGGTTTCCTATCGGTTCGTCTTCTGACCTCTCTTCTTCAGGACGATAACCGCTGCCAGGCCGCCGCCGCACGCGATAAGCAACAGGCTGTACAGCCAGATGGCGCTGTTGTCGCCGGTCTTGGCCGGTGCATCCGGATTGGACGAATCTTCGGGTTTGGACGAGTCTCCTGGATTGGATGAATCTTCAGGTTTGGATGAACCTTCTGGATCAGACGAATCTTCGGGTATGGACGAACCTTCTGGATCAGATGATTCTCCGGCGCTATAATCGGGATCCTTGGCGCCGCACGCGGAACACACGCCGTTCTCGAATTTGTGGCCCGCGGCCTTTACGAGAGTCTGCTCCTCTGTTATGGGGCTTGTGCCGTTTTCATCGCTGAAATACTGATCACACTCTTCGCAAACCCAATATTCCACATTGCCGTCCTCGGTGCAGGTCGCCTTTTTCGCTTCAACCTTGGTCAGCGCGTGCTCGTGGAGAACGTCTCCGCTATAGTCGCTGACGGTTGCCGTACCGGCGCTGACATTCACGGTCATGGTGATAGGCTCGCTGGTGAAATCCGCATACAGATCGCCGTTGGCTTCTTCGGAGAAGATTTTTAGCGTATACTGCCCTTGTGCTACGCCCTTTACAGGAATGGAAAGGGTGCCGGATGCGGCTGTGTCGCAGCTGGCCAATTTGGCGTAGTACGCCACATCGCCATTTTCATCCACCAGAATACAGGAGATGAACTGGCCGCGGCCGGTGGTGGCATTGCTGTAGCCAAAGCGGAGAACCGCGCTCGTCTGATCTTTCTGCTCTTTGGTGGCAATGACCTTCAGGGTCTGAGAGCTGTCCACAATGGTAAGTTTCAGTGTACCGGTTGGAGCCGGCATTCCGGTAAGGCCATCGCCTATCGCCGCCGCCGATTTGTCAGCGCTCCCCGTGGTTAAGAGGATTTTGGAGCTGTCCAGGCTGAAGGCCGGGCGTACGGCCAGCTCAGAGTAAGCTGCGGAGTCAATATATGTGGTGATCTTTGCAATAGGTTGAAAATTCTGTTGCCCGTTGGCGTCATGGGTGCTGACGACCTTGGACATAACAGCCTTTCGGATCCGGCTGTAATAAGGGTAGGGCGTGCGGAGCAGGTAAGGGCTGCCGTGATCGACTTTCCACCAGTCGTCGTAATTGCTGCCATCGGTAAAGGTGCGGACGGTATCGTTGTCCAGCACTTGCCACTCCTCAAGAGACAAAGCCCAAAGCTTCTGCGCGATCTCCGGGCCTGCAATGCCGTCGGCGCTAGGCTCCGCCACAGTTCCGCCGCCTTGCAGGACTCTGTCCAGGATGGCGGCCTGCTCTTTCTCCGAAAACCCTTTTGCGATAGCATCCATAGCCTGTTGCAGCGTACTGCCCGCATACTCCGTAGGCGATGTCCAAGCGCTTCCGTCCGGGTTGGCGGCATAGTACATGTCGTTCTCGCTGTCGTACTGGGAGCCCTCAAACTCTTCGCCGTGTCCTGTGCGGAATACGGTATCGCCGTACACATCCTCCTTGGCTAAAAGAGTGATGGTCCCCGGCTGCTGATTGATACCGGTGGTGCCATCTCCTATGACCCACCACTCGTGGCCGGCGAAGACAACAACGCTCTCGTTCACCGTAACCGCAGGATCCTCCTGAGGCTCGGTCGCCCAGGCCGGCGCCGGCAGAGCCATGATGCAGGCCAGTACTGCGGCCATAACCGCCAAGGGTTTCTTTCTCGTTTTCATGTCCTTCTGATTCCCCTTTCGCAAATGTTATACTATAATACTTTCCAATTTTCCCATAATTTTGTACTCATATGCAACCTAATTTCCTGCCATAAATGGCGAAAATCTTGCCATTATTTTAATTTTGCTGTGTATATAGTATAAAAATAAGGGGGAATTTTCAGTTTAAAAGGCAATATTTAAGGGGATTAAACCGAATTGACGGCGGTTTTGTTGTTGGATTTAACAGTTTTCTGGGGTATGAGACGGCGCTTGCCCTAATTTGTGCAGTTTTGAGAATCGAAAAAATGTTGCCCAGCTTGCCGCCGGGCAACATTTATAATGGTGGATGCAGACTTATCGGATATAGAGGGATGTCCCATCGAAGTCCACTGTGAGACAGGTTCCGGGACTGACAGATCCCTCGATGATCTTGCGGGCGATCCTCGTCTCCACATGGCGCTGGATAAAGCGGCGCAGAGGTCTTGCGCCGTAGACCGGATCATACCCCTCATCCACGATATAGCGCCGCGCTTCCTCGGCGAGGGTTACGCTCAGCTGCTGTTCCTTCATGCGAGCCGATAGATCCTGGATCATGAGGTCCACAATTTTGGAAATTTCATCCTTAGTCAAAGGTTTATAAAATACGATCTCGTCCAGCCGGTTTAAGAACTCTGGCCGGAAAGATTGCCGCAATAGCTGTTCAACCTGCTCCCGCGCCTGGGATGTGATATCGCCGCTGGCGGGATCGATCCCTTCCAGCAGGAAGGTTGAACCGAGATTGGACGTCATGATCAAGATGGTATTCTTGAAATCCACAGTGTGGCCGTGGGAATCGGTGATTCGCCCGTCATCCAACACTTGGAGCAGCACGTTGAAAACATCCGGATGCGCCTTTTCCACCTCGTCGAAGAGGACGACGGAGTAGGGGTGACGGCGGACAGCTTCTGTCAACTGCCCCCCTTCGTCATACCCGACATATCCCGGAGGCGCCCCGATCAAGCGGGATACGGAGTGCTTCTCCATATATTCGCTCATGTCGATTCGAATCATGT
>JAHZBS010000085.1 GCA_019423265.1 Clostridiales bacterium | reverse complement strand
GACTATTGCTCCATCGCATCTCCACCACCTGCGCCATGTGCCTGTCCAGCCGCGATGCGTATGCCGATAGGGCCTCGTACTCATCCATACCGCCCGGATGACCTGTATAACACAGAACGGATATGAAACCGCCCCTCTTTACCAGCGACAGCGCCTTGTCCAGCGCTTCACGGGTGCTTTCACTCTCTGTCACCACAGTCGGATCGCCTCCCGGAAGGTATCCCAGGTTAAACATCACGCCGTCTACAGGCTCCCTCACATATGCGTCTAGCTGTGCATGGGAATCCTGGATCAATTCCACGCAGGCCGCGACCTCATGGGTTAGCAGCCTTGATCTCGTCTGGGCAAGGGCCTCCCCCTGAATGTCAAAGGCATAGACTTTGCCCGCCGCACCCACATGCCTCGCCAAAAACAGCGTGTCCCGTCCGCCTCCGGCCGTGGCATCAATGTACACGCCGCCTGTCTGGATGTGCGGCTCCAGCATTGTGTGAAGCTGCCCCGTGATATGGGATGATATGATCATATCCGCTCCTGGATCAGGACGCTGTCTTTCAGCGCCTGAATTTCCTTCTGGGATAGGATTCGGTACTCGCCCTCCTCCAGCCCGCCCAGGCGCACACTGCCCACCGCCACCCGCCGGAGTCTCAGCACCGGATGACCGATTGCCCTGGCCATTCTCCGCACCTGGTGGTTCTTTCCCTCATAGACCGTGATCTCCACACGGCTATGGCTGCCCGCAGGTCCGAGATATTTAGCCTGCGCCGGCTGCGTCACGTAGCCGTCGTCCAGTGTTACGCCTGTCCGCAGCTTCTCAATGTCCTCCCGCTGGACCACCCCTTTTAGTATGCCGTGGTACACTTTCGCAACATGGTGCTTCGGATGGGTCATGGCGTAGGCAAGCTCCCCATCATTGGTCAGCAGCAGCAGACCCGTAGTCTGGTAGTCCAGCCGGCCGATGGGATACAGCCGCACTCCCGGAAGGTCGATCAAGTCACACACATTCGGCCGGCCAAATTGATCCTTGCTGGTGGTGATGTAGCCGGCTGGCTTATTTAGAGCCACCGTCACCTTTTTCTCCTCCAGTTGGATCCGTTTCCCGCGGAACTGGACCGTATCCTTGTCCGGATCGATCTTCGTTCCCAATTCTGTGACAACCGCGCCGTTGACCTGTACTTGACCGTCGGCAATCCAGGCTTCACATTTCCTCCTGGACCCACATCCCGCCAGTGCCATAAACTTTTGTAACCGCATGCTCTCCATTGTGCTCTCCATTTCTTCTACAATTTATCCAACGTGTGAAAAAAACTCCCCATTACCCTATGTAGGAAATATGCAAAATCCATTCGCTCCGATCCCTCCGCCGTCACAACCGGCAGAGACTGCGCTGCCTTTCCATCCACATAGACCGTGGCCTCACCCACCACTTCGCCTGCCTCGACCGGTGCTTCCAGCACATAGGGAAGGTCATAGTGAATTTCCAGCTGATCATCGTCTTTCATAAAATACTTGAAATCGCCCTCGATCTTCGTTCCCACCCGGGCTGTTGTCCCGCGGACAACTTCGATGGCCTCCTGGGTGTCCTTTCCATCAAGGGGCACGGTCTTCCAGGCATAATTCAGGAATCCGTAGTCTAATAACTTCTTTGTATCCGCCACTCGATACTGGGAGTGGGGCGGCCAACCAGATCCTAAGACCACCGAGATAAGCTGTACGCCGTCGCGGGAGGCCATCCCCACCAGGCAAAGCCCCGCCTGGGACGTAAACCCCGTCTTGCCGCCGATGGCACCAGGGTAAGCTGTCAACAGGGGATTCTTATTGCTCAGGGATACGCTGCGGCTGTTCCCACGATTTTGCTGAATCTCATAGGATTGGGCGCCCACGATCTCCATAAACGTATCGTTCTGGACTGCATAAGCTGTAATGAGCGCTAAATCCGCCGCCGTCGTCTGATGTCCCTCCGCGTCCAGACCGCTCGGCGTTTTAAAGCAGGTGTTTTTCGCTCCAATCTCCTGCGCTTTCTCCGTCATCATGGCGCAAAAATTTTCAACGGAGCCGCCAACGTGTTCTGCCACAGCTACCGCCACATCGTTGTAGGATTGTAGCATCAGGGCGTACAACAGGTCCTCCAATACGAAGGTTTCCCCTTCCCGAAGATTCATATTGACCTCCGGCTGCGCCGCTGCGTTGGCGCTGACAGTCACCAGGTCGGAGAGATTGCCGTTTTCCAGCGCAACCGTCAGCGTCATGATCTTCGTCGTACTCGCCATGGCGCGGGGCTCGGATCCATTTTTGTCATATAGGATCCGCCCTGATTCGGCTTCCATTACCACGGCAGATAGGGCGTTGAGATCCGACTGCTCCGGCGCCTCATCCCCGCGGATAAGGCCGGGCCAAAGCAAAACCAACATAAGCACGATTCCATATACGATCCGGAATCCATACTTCTTCCTCTTCACAGCATCACATCCAAATATTCATCGTCTATGAAGAGTATAGTATGTTGCCGCTTAATTTATTCCTCGTCCTCGTTTGAAACCTGGAAAAAATCCTTGGGTAAATCCCCCTCCTCCAACTGCTCTGCATTTTGTAAATAGGGAAGATCGCGGATGCTCCGGAAACCAAAATAGCGCAAAAATTCATCTGTGGTTCCAAAGAGAATGGGGCGCCCCGGCGCTTTCAGCCGTCCTTTTTCCACAACTAGATTGAAATCGATCAAGCGATTAATGATATTGTCCGACCGAACGCCTCGGATCTCCTCCACCTCCTGCTTCGTGACCGGCTGCCGGTATGCAATGATGGCCAGCGTCTCCAGCTGGGTTTCTGTCAAGGTGATGTTCTGCCCCGAGCGGTACAAGAGCTTGATATAGGAATAGTAGTCGGGACGGCTTGTCATTTGAAAGGAATTTTCGATTTCCAGGATCTGCATTCCACGTTCTTCCCGGTCGTAATAGTCCTGTAGCTGACCGACGATCTTCCGGGCGGTGGAAGGATTCTGTCCGAGAACTCTGGCGATGCTGTCCAGGCTAACTGGCTCCCCGGCGGCGAATAACAGGGACTCCGCGATCTTTTCCAATCGTTTAAGATTCAACTCTTCCATCCTCTACCTCTTCTCTCCTCATGACCATGATAATATCGGAAAAAATCCCGTCCTGCCTCAATACGACCCGGTTCATTCGGCTTAACTCCAGCATTGCCATAAAGTATGTAATCGTCTCGACTTTCGACCGGCTTTTTTCTCGCAAGCTGTAAAAGCTGACTTCCTCCAGCAGCTCCATGGTCTTCATAAGAGACTCGATTTTTTCCTCTATGGTGTACTCGTCCTTCTCCACGGAATTAAACTGCGCGCGCACTGTATCCACGCTGTCTCGCTTGCCGCGCATCAGCTTCGTGTAGATCGAGTATAGCTCTTGCAGCGTCACTCCGTCCAGCAATTCCTCCAGGGTGGGAACTGGGCGCTCTCCCTGGATATCCTCAGGCTTCCGGTACAGGATCAATTCTGAATCCCCTGTCTGATTTTCCCGCAGAAATGCAGCGGCCTGTTTATATTTCTTGTACTCCAGGAGCCTGGCGATCAGCGCTTCCCGCGGATCTTCTTCCTCTTCCTCTTTTTTTTGCGCCGCTGGCAGGAGCATCCGCGCCTTGATGCTGATCAGGGTCGCCGCCATGACGATAAACTCACTTGCGATTTCCATGTTCATCTCGTTCATCTGCCTCAGATACTCCAAATACTGCTTTGTCACTTCAAAGATAGGAATATCATAGATATTCAGCTGATTTTTTTCAATCAAGTGCAGCAGCAGATCCAACGGTCCTTCAAATGCCGGCAGCCTGACTTCCAGCGCCACTTAGCTCCCTCCCTTCTCCTTCACAATCGACACTATCCTTTATTGTACAAGTTCCATCCCGAAAATGCAAGAAAAAAGCAGAAATAATTTAATCATTATCTCTGCTTTCTCTCTATGGCCTTACATCCATTTGGCTAAAAGTTTCTGGAGAATTCGGGTAAAATCCATCTTCTGCACATCCGCTGCCGCGACTAAGGGAAGTCTGGCGACCTCCTTCCCATCCAGGGAATACACGATTTCCCCTAGGGCATCCCCCGCTTTCACAGGCGCCTCGATGCCATCCTTCAATTGGACTTCTTTCGTCAGGCTGTCAGAATTAATGGGATTGCTCTTTTCCGTAAGCATTTGGACATTTCCCTGGACGAGCGCCACGACTTCATCCGCATCGCCGCCGCGGACGGGAACGGTTCCCGCCTCATTGCCATCGGTCTCCACTTTAAAAAAGCCGTACCCGCCAAATCCATAGTCCAAAAGCGTACATACGTCGGCGGAGCGCTGATCCTTTGTCTCCGCCCCCATGACCACTGCGATCAATTGCAGGTCGCCGCGCTTTGCCGTTGCGGAGATGGAATATTTGGCTAGCCGGGTAAATCCCGTCTTTAAACCGTTCATTCCCTCGTAGCTCTGGATGAGCTTGTTGGTGTTGACCATATCGGTCTCGCCAGCTCCCTTTTTCCACTGATGGGGCATCATCTCATGCCATATGGTCGTAAACTCGAATACCTCTGGGAAGTTATTGATCAGCTCTCTCGACATGAGTGCAATATCATAGGCGCTTGTCACATGGCCGTCAGCGTCCAGACCGCAGGGATTGACAAAATGTGTGTCATTCATCCCCAGCTCCTTGGCGCGAGCGTTCATCATTTCGACAAAGCCCTCCTGACTTCCACCGATATACTCCGCCGTCGCAATGGCGGCGTCATTCCCCGACGCGACGCACATTCCTTTGATCAGATTGCTGAGTGCGATGGATTCCCCCGCCTCCAGCAAAATCGTAGAGCCACCGTATCCGGCTGCATTTTCGCTGACGGTCACCATATCCTCCATCTTGGCTTTTCCATCCCGCACCGCCTCATAGGCCAGCAGAATGGTCATGACTTTTGTGACGCTGGCGGGGCGCAGCGCTTCGTGGCTATTGCTCTCGTAGAGGACTTGTCCCGTAGATGGCTCCATCAAGACAGCTGATGGGGCAGAAATATTTAGAGAAGTCTCCGCTTCGACTGTCCCGGCCGGGGTCCAAAGGGAAAGGAGCAGGCACGTGCAGAGCAGGAGAACTATGGGTTTTCTCATGGTGATACTACCTCCTAAACACTTGTATTGTATCGTTAGAATCTGCCATTTGTAAAAAAATATGCAAAAAACTTGTAGTTTGCTGCAAAATCATATATAATATCTTTTATATCTTTTTTCGAGCAGATTAACCACACTAAAGGAGGATTTTATGCGTCCAATACGGATTCTGTCAGATAGTTCCTGTGACTTACCGGAAGACGAAATTCAAGCTCAGCAGATACAAGTCATCCCATTTTATATTTCCTTTGATAAAGTCCATTACCAAAAGGAGGGTGTGGAATTATCGCGAGATGATTTTTTTAAACAGTTTACCGGCGGGGTTTTTCCAAAGACTTCCGTGCCGACCATCGAAGACTACAGCCGCGCCTTTTCCGACAGCATTGAAGCGGGATACGATGTCATATGCATTTGCATCACCGACGCTTTCTCCGGTTCCGCGCAGTCGGCCTTCAACGCGGCTACCATGACCTGTGAAAAATACCCCGGTACACGGGTGGAAGTTCTCAACTCACGCCTCGCCACCGGAGCCCAGGGACTGTTGGTATTAGAGGCCTGCCGGATGCGGGACGCTGGCCTGTCAGTGGACTCCATTATGGACAAGCTGGCAATTCTTAAGGACACCGCGCGGATTCAATTCACCTTGGATACGCTGGAGTATCTCCAGAAGGGCGGCCGAATCGGCAAGGTGAGCGCCATCGCCGGCTCTGTTCTGAACATCCAACCGCTGATCGTGTTGAAAGACGGCGAGCTGATCCCCTTTGGAAAAGCGCGGGGGCGAAAGAAAGCCATGCAAAAAATTCTCGAAATGTTTCAGGACGACGTTCCCTCTGAGGATTACGACTCCTACCGCTTTGGCGTCGAGGTGGGGACCTGCCATGAGGATGGCGCCATCATTCTCGATCAACTGGAATCTCTGTTGGGACGCCCGGTGGACGTTCCATGCCTGCCTACCGGCGTGACCATCGGGACATATACGGGCCCTTCCGCCCTGGGAATTTGTTATATTCGCAAGTTTGAGACCATATAGTAATACAAAAAACTGAGGTGCTCTATGGTAAAGCCAAGACCACTGCAAAAAGGTTCTCACGCTGCTCTCATCGCTCCCTCCGGCCCCGTGGCCCCCGGTGAGCCAGAACAATGCTCCCGTGTGTTGGAAGAATTGGGCCTCGTCCCCGTACTGTATCCCAGCGTCCATCTCCGCCACGGCTATCTGGCCGGCGACGACAGTACACGCGCAAAGGATTTGATGGAGGCATTTTTGGACCCGGCCATCGATGGAATTTTTTGTATTCGAGGCGGCTACGGCGCATCCCGCCTCCTATCTCTCCTGGATTTCGACCGTATACGGCCACACCCTAAGTTTTTCGGAGGCTTTAGCGATATAACCGCCCTCCACATCTGTCTAAATCAGTTTTGCCAGCTCATGACCTACCATATTCCCATGCCGTCCACCATTGTACACAAGGGCCTGGATCCTTACACGCGCCGCCAGCTCTTGAACTGCATGGCAGGTGTCTGTGAAGGCGCAATTGAAAATCCGCCGGACATCCCCTTCCTGCCCCTGGTATCCGGACGGGCGAAAGGTGAGCTGACCGGCGGTAATCTTACCCTTGTCGCTTCTTCCCTGGGAACTCCCTATGAGATCGATACCCGGGGGAAAATTCTATTTTTGGAAGATATCGGGGAAAAGCCCTACCAGATTGACCGGATGTTGGTCCAGCTGCGAAACGCGGGAAAGCTCAAGGATTGCGCTGGGATTTTGCTAGGCGAATGGACCGATTGCGATTCCCCCGCCCCTGAATCTTCCCTTCCCCTCGGCCAAATCTTTCAGGAGCTTCTTGTCCCCGAGGGAAAGCCCACACTGGAAAACCTTGTGTGCGGACACTGTATGCCCTCTCTCTGTCTGCCTCTCGGGGCTCAGGTTCTTGTGGATGCGGAGCACGGGCTGCTCTCATTTCCTGGGAAATAATGGGATCTCTGTTTTAGCCCAGCGCCAGCCGATAGATCTCCAAAATCTCGGCCTTTCCCATGGGCCTATAGTCTGGCAGGGTGCGCTTGCCAAAGAATGTACATTTTTCTGCCATCTCGTCTAGCTTCTCCGCGCCAATTCCCAATTCTTTCAGCCGGACTGGCATTCCAAGGGAGGCGAAAAATGCTTCCGTGGCTGCAATGCCTGCTTTCGCCGTTTCCTCCGGGTGTTCATAGTCCATCTCCAGGTTCCAGACCCGCACGGCAAACTGGCAGAACCGCTGGGTGGCGTAGGGATACTGGTATTTAGCCCAGGCCGGAAATAGGACGGACAGACCTGCGCCGTGCGCAACAAAATCATACATGCCTGACAGCTCGTGCTCCATTTGATGGACGCCCATGAAAACCTGCCGGCCTGCCCCGGTCACATCATTGTGGGACAGACTGCCCGCCCACATCAGGGTCGCTCTGGCCTCGTAGTCGCAGGGATCGCTCATCGCTTTTTTACCCGCCGCAATCACGGATTTTAGAAGGCCTTCCGCTAGACGGTCCGTCAGATCCACATGATCCGACAGGGTAAAGTAGCGCTCCATGGTGTGCATCATGATATCGACGATGCCGCACCCTGTCTGGAATGGATCCACTGTATAGGTAAGCTCGGGATTGAGAATGGAAAAGAGGGGGCGGTGATAGGGGGAATTAAAGCCTCGCTTGAGGCCCCCCTCCTCGTTGGTGATGACGCAGGACGCGCTCATCTCACTTCCGGAGGCGGCCAGGGTCAAAATGGAGCCCACAGGGAGCGCACCCTGGGGCTCCTTCTTTTTTTCAAAGAATTCCCACGTCTCCACCCCCGGATTGGCAACGCCGTCCGCGATACATTTTGCGGAGTCTAAAACGCTCCCGCCGCCGGCCGCTAAGATGAATTCGACGTTTTCTGTCCGGCAGAGTTCCATTCCCTGCTTGGCCAGGGATAGCTTCGGATTTGGGGTAACGCCGCCCAGTTCCACCCATTCTATGTTATGCTCCCGCAGCGACGCCACAATCGCGCTGTACAGCCCGCTTCTGTGAATGCTTCCGCCTCCATAGTGCAGCAGAATCTTATGAAACCCGTAGCCTGCGATGATCTCTCCCACTTTTTTGTGCGTATCCCGGCCAAAATAGATCTTGGTCGGCGTGTAAAATTCAAAATTTTCCATCGTTCTCCTCCTGCTTGTGTACATCCACCATATGCTTGAGCGCTTGAAATGATTTTTGATTTCCGGCTACAATGCCGATGGGCTTGTCATATCCCCACGCATCTGGCGCGATGGCGTCAATCGTCCCACCGGCTTCCCGAATCAGCACGGATGCCGCCGCATAATCCCACGGCGAGAGCACCATTTCGAAAAAACCTTCGCAGCGGCCGGCGGCGAGATAGCTAAGATCCAGCGCGGCAGAGCCGGAGCGCCGTATATCGCCGCATCTCTGGAAGATGGCCTCCGCCGCGCTAAAGGTTTGCTTCGCCAGATCCCTCCGGTAGGGCGAGGTTCCCAAGATGACGAGCCCCTGCTCCAGCGGCCGCTCCGACACTTGTATGGGGCGGTCGTTGATGAACGCCCCTCCCCCTCGGACCGCCCAGAACATTTCCTGTAGGTACGGGTCATACACAACGCCAAGGCATCCCTCCCCCTCCGACACGAGGGCCACGGATATGGCGGAATGTTGATAGCCGTTGATAAAATTCTGGGTGCCGTCGATGGGGTCTATAATCCAGGTGAGCCCTCCCGGCACCCTATTGTCTTTTTCCTCTGCGATAAAGGCCGCGCCGGGCAGCACATTCTGCAATTTCTCCAGCAGCTCGTTCTGAATGCTTACGTCTATATCGGTGACAAAATTAGCATGTCCCTCTTTTGTGCGGATCTGCACGCTGCACTCCTGGCGCATCCTGGTTCCCGCCTGCCTGACGATGTCTGTGACTTTCAGCGCCAATTCCTTTTGTATCATACGATATCCTCCTACGCCTTCTTCTCTTTGAGCCGTCTCTCATAATCGGCACATGCTTGCTCGTAGAAATGGATTTTGTGTTCTACCCTTTCTAGATGCTGCCGCATCACCTCAATCTGCTCTAAAACCCGCTCTCTCTGCTCAACAAAAAGCTGCCGGCGCTCCTCCAGCGTTTCATCGCCCCGTATGCAGAGAGCGATGAAATCCCGGATCTGCTTCACCGACATTCCCGTGCCTTTTAAGCAGTTGATCAGTCCGATCCATTCTAAATCTTCATCCGTGAAGGCGCGATTTCCCCTCTCGGTTCGCTGGACAAAGGGCAATAGCCCCTCTTTATCATAATACCGGAGCGTATAGACGCTCAGCCCT
>JAHZBS010000084.1:4718-9522 GCA_019423265.1 Clostridiales bacterium | reverse complement strand
TATCTGATGTGCAAGCTGGAAGGAAAGGGCGCCTATCCCATTCGCCATCTCGTCATCGATGAGGCGCAGGATATGAGCGCGCTAGGCTTTTTGGCCGTTAAGCAGCTCACGGGCATGGATACCTTTACGGTGGTGGGAGATGTGCGGCAGAAGATCAAAGGCGCTACCCATCACAGCATGATGGATGTGTGGGGGAAAGTGCTCTCCAGCGCTGAGCAGAAGCAGGCGCGGTATTACGAATTGCATCGAAGCTATCGGAGTACGAAGGAGATCATGGACTACGCCCGGGGGATCCTGGGCATTCAGGATCAGGATCAGATTCAGGCCATCGACCGGAGCGGTAAACCTGTGGATTTTTGGGAGGTGTCCCGTGAGGATTCCCTTGTCGAGAAGATCTCGGAAGCCCTCCGGGATATGGAGCAGAGCGGCTGCGAGCGGCGTGCGATCCTGTGCCGGACCTTGGAGGAAGCGGAGCGGATTGAAGGCATACTGAGAGGACAGGTGGAAGTCTCCATTATTCGACAGGAGGAAGACGCCATGTGCGAGGGGGTCGTTGTCCTGCCGGTTTACTTTGCAAAGGGGCTAGAGTTTGATGGCGCCGTTGCGGTGGAGTTGAAAGGAGCGCCGGAGAATGCACTGTTGACGTATATAATGTGTACGAGAGCGCTGCATCAGTTGGCACACATTCGAGAGGTCGAGGCGCAGTAGACGGAACAAATGCGGAATATGCCAGGCGATGGCGGATGGAGGTTACCATGAGAAGAATGTGGAAGTTCATATTTACAATCTTGATTCTCTTTGTGATTGTGGCTCTGGTTAAGGCGTATTTTACGCCGGATCTCTTGGGGGAGGCCGTTGACAATATTTTATCCTATGATTTGCAGGCAAACCGGGTCACGCCGGAAGATTTGAGTGCCACGCAGGATGGGAAGAAAGGAAAAGTCGAGTACCCTATTTCCAATTCTGTTTTGGCTGATATCCAAGAATTTTCGTGGAGCAGCAAGGCTCCCGTTGCCCTGTCGGAGCTCGCCCTTGTCAAAGTTCCATACTTCGGTTTTGACGGGGAAGAGCATATGGGGGAGATTGTGGTGCATCATGATCTGGCCCAGGAGGTTCTGGATATTTTTCGGGAGCTGGATGATGCCCAGTATCCCATTGAGAGGGTGAAACGGATCGACGCGTACCAGGGAGATGAGGAGACGAGTGTGCTGAATAACAATACCATGGCTTTCTACTATCGGCCTCTGGTCGTTCTTGAGGAGGTGCAGCTCCATTCCTATGGCCGCGCCATTGATATCAATCCGTTCCAGAACCCTTATGTATCGGAGGGGATCGTATCGCCGGAGGAGGCCGAGGACTACGGGGATCGGGGACAGCAGGTGAAGGGAATGATCCAGAAGGGCGATGTATGCTATACTGCATTTACAAGCCGGGGCTGGATATGGGGCGGCGAGGGACAGGAGTCTCAAGATTACGGACATTTTGAGAAGCCGTTGTCCACAAACTAGAAAATGGTATAGTCTCCAATGACTACACCATTTTCTTTGAAGCGGAACGCCAACTTTTTACGAGTCCTGTTCCGGTGCGTATTTGTGTGCCAGCTCTAGGAGCTTGGCTGCGTGATGTCCTTCATCCTCGGCAAATTTTGCAAAGATTTCCGCCACCTCTGGCTCATCGACGATTTTGGAATAGCTCTCAAAGTCGCGGACAAGCTCTTTGGAATCCTCCCAGGTCATCAATATGCGGTCGTAGGTGGTCAATTCAAGTTTTTGGGTAGTCTGCATCACAATTTCCTCCTTGTTCTCAACAGTTCGCCTTCTGCGGACTGTTTTATTTTGGCTGTGGAGAAGGGAAAATATGCATCACCGCTTATTCAGATGCGTGTTAAAATAAAGCTTGCGAAAGCTGGAGGGCGACAGGCCCTCGTGATAGCGAAAAAATTTTAAAAATTCTTTATAATCGTCAAAGCCGCTCATGGAGGCAATCTGCTTGATGGGATAGGAGGTGGTCAGGAGAAGCCCTTTGATTCTCTTTGTCCGCTCTTCATTGATGTAAGCCTTCATGCCGATGCCAAATTGATCTTTAAACAGGCGCGTCATGTAATCTTCATGATATCCGAATTTCTGCGCCACAGTCCGCACGGTGATCTTGCTGTCAGCGTTGATGCGTATCCATTCACAGACCTTTCCCAAGGAGGCGGCTCGGGTATCGGAGGCCATATCCTGCTGTGCGTTGAATTCCATTAGAATTAGAGCGGCGCAGGCGTCCGAGGCTTCCTCCGGATATTGGATGGTATTGGAATAGTGCAGCAGCTGACGAAACAGCAATTGAATCTGGTACGGCTGCGAAAGCGTACAGTGTTTATTTTTCCACTGGCCGCCGCGAAAATGGACCCAATAAAATCCTACGGGTTCCTGGGGCTGATTTTCTCTATACCCGCCGTGTTCTTTTCCGTGTTCTAATAGCAGGGCGTCCCCCGCGTGGAGTGCGTAGGAGGTCCCGCCCTCGTCAATGTATGCGTGGCCTTCCGTCATGACGATGATCTCATTGGAGTCTAATACGCGCCGTGGGTGTATCCAGCTTCCCTGGGAATGAAACTCTCCGGACGATAGATACTTCATGTCGGATTTTCTCTCCTTTTTCTGATTTTTTGGGGATTGTCCGGCGAAACCGCTTTCGCTATAATGATAGCAAATTTAGATAGTTTGTCAAGAGGAGGAATGCTGTGTGATGGAATATATTCCATATTCCAGTGTTGAGCTGAAGGACGGTTTTTGGTACTCAAAGCAGAAGCTGAACCGGGACGTCACCATCTTTGCCGTATTGGAGCAATTCCAGAAGACGGGGCGTTTTGATGCGCTCCAGTGCAACTGGAAGCCGGGGATGCCCAATAAACCTCACATTTTCTGGGATTCCGATGTGGCCAAATGGGTGGAAGCAGCTGCGTATATACTGCAAAAAGGGCCTGATGAGAGGTTGGAGTCTGTCTGCGAGTGGGTTATCGATCAGATTGAGAAAAATCGCACGCCGGAGGGGTATTTTAATAGTTTTTATCTTACGGTAGAGCCCCTGGGGCGCTGGCAGGGGCGTGGGAATCACGAGCTTTACTGCGCGGGACACTGGATTGAAGCAGCGGTCGCATACTATGAGGCGACAGGGCGCGACCGTTTTCTCCGCATGATGGAGGACTTTGCCGGGTATATCCAGCAGGTTTTTGTGAAAGAGCAAAGCGCCACTTTTGTCACTCCGGGACATGAGGAGATTGAATTGGCTCTGTACAAGCTATATCGCTGCACAGGAAAGCCCGAGTATCGGGATCTGTCCAAATTTTTCTTAGACAACCGGGGCGTGCGGCCGAGAGAGCCGGAAGCAACGGGGACACAGAGTCATGTGCCGGTGCGGGAGCAAAAGTCCGCCAGAGGGCACGCGGTCCGCGCTATGTACCTGTATTCTGCTATGGCGGATATGGCAAGAGACTGTGGCGACCGCGAAATGCAGGAGGCCTGTGAGATGCTGTTTCAGGACATTGTCCGGCATAAACTGTACATTACAGGTGGGATAGGGTCGTCTAAACACGGCGAGGCCTTTAGCATCCCCTACGATCTTCCCAATAAGGAGGCGTATGCGGAGACCTGCGCCGCAATTGGCCTGATCTTTTTTTCATCGAGGCTGTTGCTGTCGCAGGTGGATTCCATCTACGGGGATGTGGTGGAACAGGTGCTGTACAATGGATTTCTATCAGGGCTTTCCCTGGATGGAAAGGCTTTTTTCTATACGAATCCCTTGGCGTTATGTCCGGAATGGCTGGAAAAAGATGCGGATAAACCGAAAGAGGCTCGACCGTGGATGCCATGGCTGACGCAGCGGGTAGAGGTATTTGGCTGTTCTTGCTGTCCACCCAATGTGACGAGACTCCTAGCGTCCCTTGGCGGATATCAATATACCTATGAGGGGGATGCGCTGTGGGTCCATCAGTATATGGACGGAGAGGCTGTCCACGCCGGTATGCGCATTCGCCAGGAAACGCAGTATCCCAATGATGGTCGGATTCGGCTTACTGTGGACGGTGTGGGAACATTGGCGCTGCGGATTCCTGGCTGGTGCAGCGCCTACGAAATTTTTCTGGATGGACAACGGCGGGAGGGGGAGATAAAGAGAGGGTATGTGTATCTTCCGCTGTCCTCCGGAAGACATAGCCTTGAGCTTCGGCTGGAAATGCCATGCGTCTTAGTGGAGGCCAATCCTCGAGTTCGGGAGGATGCGGGGCGAGTCGCCGTGAGACGCGGACCGGTGGTGTACTGCGTCGAGTCAGTGGATAACGGCCCCATGGTCAGCGAGATTATGCTCGATGGAAAGGCGCCCTGGGAGACGGAGTATGATGAGACCTGTGGCTTGCGCATACTCCATACAAAAGGCTTGCGGAGAAATCCGGATCGGTTTGGCGATTATTTGTATCGGGAAGCGGTGGAGGACAGAATTCCTGTCGATGTCACCATGGTTCCCTATTATGCCTTTGCCAACCGCGGCGTCAGTGAAATGCAGGTTTGGCTGCTGCGCGCTTGATTATACGGAGAAGACGAGGTTTAAAAGTTTTCGTTGGAGGAGAGGCGAGAGCCGGTGTGCAAAAATTAATTAAAAAGCACGGCCGGAAGAGGCAGGGCGAAGTAGCCAGTGCAGAAATGGATGAAGAGTGACCGCCGGAGAGGAAAAGAAGATAGAAGCCGGCGTGCAAAATGAATCAAAAAGCACCGCCGGAAGAGGCAAGGTGAAGTACCCGGGGTAGAAGTGGATGAAGAGTGACCGC
>JAHZBS010000084.1:0-4618 GCA_019423265.1 Clostridiales bacterium | reverse complement strand
ATGAGACAACCGGCGTAGAAACGGACGAAGAGTGACCGCCGAAGAGGAAAAGGAAGATAGGAGCCGGCGTGCAAAATGAATCAAAAAACACCGCCGGAAGAGATAAGATGAGACAACCGGCGTAGAAACGGACGAAGAGTGACCGCCGAAGAGGAAAAGGAAAGTAGAAGCCGGCGTGCAAAAGGGATCAAAAAGCACCGCCGGAAGAGATAAGATGAGACAACCGGCGTAGAAGTGGACGAAAATTGACCGCCGGAGAGGAAAGGAGAGGTGAGAGGCGGCGTGCAAAAGGGATCAAAAAGCACCGCCGGAAGAAGCAAGGCGAGTCAACCGGCGGTGTGGCTAGATGATAACAGTTCGCTAAGATAGACGATCTGATTCAAGACAGGTGTACATAGAAAAATTCCTCGATGGCGCGGGCATCTCCCTGGACCGAGCCCTGTACCATGGAGGAGGAACCACCTCCGCGGCCCTGGAAGGCCCGCCCCAGCTCTTTGCCCAGAGGACGGACATCCTCAGTTTGGCTACCTAGGACATATTGAAAATGAGAGGCAGAGACAGCAGAAAACACGCCGCAGATACCAGGAAACTTGTCCATAAGCAGATTGACAAGATATCGCATCAGGGGTTGCTCCAACGCCTCCACAAACAGACAGATGCATGGCTGATCCGCGGAAAGCTGGGAAACCCTTTCGGCCAACGTTCGCTTCTGCAATTCTGTCATTGCGGCATGGAGCTGCCGGTTCTCATCCTGGAGCTTGCCAACCGCATCCAGCACAGCGCCGGGTTTCGCGGACAGCATAGCGGAGATGGAGGCGACACTTTTTAATTTAACACGATAGTCTGCGAGTGCGCGGAATCCGCAGAGCATACTGACCCGAACACCACCCTTATACCGCTGGGATCCGATGAGCTTAATAAGTCCGATTTCACCAGTCCTTTTCACGTGAGGAGCGCAGCAAGCGCAGACATCGTAGCCCTCGACGGTAACGATGCGAACGGCGCCAGTGAGTTCCTTTTTGCTGCGATAGGGCATGATGGCGAGGTCATCCGCATCGGGGTAGGCGGCAGTGACAGAGACATTTTGGACAACGGCTTCATTGGCCAGACTTTCGATCTCCTCCAGCTGCGCGTCAGTCAAGACCCCGTTGAAGTCGACGGTCACCGCGTCGGCCCCCATGTGAAACCCAACGTTGTCCAGCCCGTAAAGGCGGTGGACCAGCCCAGATACAATATGTTCGCCCGAGTGCTGCTGCATGTTGGAGAAACGGATGTCCCAGTCCAAGTTGCCGTGGACAGTCTGCCCCGGGGAGAATGGCGCGCCGGTCATGTGCAGGATTTTTCCGTCAAGCTCTTGCACATCGAAGACCGGGACATCATCCAAGGTCCCTCGGTCCGAAGGCTGCCCGCCACCCTCTGGAAAAAATGCCGTTTGATCCAGGACGATCCCGTAGCCCCCTGATGTTTCCTCGCAGCTGACGACAGCCGCGGTGAAAGACCGCAGATGACTATCAAGATCATAGAGCTTTTTCGTGTTCTTCATACATAACCTCCCATTGATCTCGAAGATGATCTCAAATTGTATACTAAGATATATAAAAAGTCAAGCACTTGTAAACCGTTTCTATGATCAGGCTGTAAAATGAGACAGATCTGGACGAACGGCAGGATTTGTGTTATACTTATGCTCATACACATAGGCAATGAGCAGCGCGGAACCCATAAACGAGCAATGCAAAGCGCTGCGGCTCAGAACTGAAACAAATAAGAAACACGAATATGCAGCGATGGGAAGGAACCGTATTATGTATCAGTTTATCATTGTCGACGATGAAAAGATTATCCGCAGCGGATTGGCAAAAAGTTTCGACTGGTCTTCCATCGGATTCGAGCCAGTTGAGCAATTTGAAGATGGAAAAGAAGCCATAGCGTATTTGGAGAACAACACAGTTGACGTAGTGCTGACGGATGTTCGAATGTACGAGGTGTCGGGCCTTGAGCTGGCTAAGTATGTTTTTGAAAATCACCCGCAGACAAAAGTTGTGATCATCAGCGGATATAAAGAATTCAATTATGCCCAGGAAGCCATGCGGTATGGCGTATGTGATTATCTTTTAAAGCCGCTGGACAGAGAAGAGATCCGGAAAGTATTCCTGCGAGTGGGTGAGATATTGGCAAAAGAGCGGGACGACCAGACTCGCCCCACAACCTTGCCGTTTCAATATTTCGATGAAAGTGCGTACAAAGAGATCGTTTCCTACAATAATCAATTAGTGGCGGCAGTCGTTGCAGGAGCTGTGGAAGAAGCCGCTGCAATCCACAAAAAATGGTTTGCCTTGATTGATGCCGCGCCGCAGGAGATTCTATTTTTCGCAATCCACAGTGTAATCGAGGAAATCTATATCCGCTTTTCCAGAATGGATGTCTTTATGGAAGAGCGATTTGACAAGGATATCGTGTTAGGGGAGCTAAGCAACACGGAGGCGAAAGATCTTTTCGGAGAGACGGGCAAGCTAATCACAAGTCTGTGCCAGTCCGCAAACGCGATACAAGCCAACCCGGAAGACCGCATGATCCTCAAGGCAAAACAGTATATCGACCGTCACCTATCGGAGAGCTTTTCCGTTGAGGACGTGGCGAGATGTGTATATCTCAGCAGCAGTTATTTTTCGCGGGAATTCAAAAACCGGACAGGAGAAAACGCCATCGACTATATCATTCGATGCCGGATGGAAAAAGCCGTGAAGCTGGCGGAGACTGCCCGGTATACGGCGACAGAGATCTGCAAAATGGTTGGCTATACGGATAAAAAATACTTTAATCGCTCTTTTAAGAAATTTACAGGCTGCACTGTTGAGGAATATCAGAATGGCAAAGGGAAGATGAGCTTTTATGGCAAAGAAAATTAGGGGCGATGCGTCGGCGGACAAAAGGAAGCCATGGCAGGTATGGAAATTTCTTAAAAATTATAAATTTAACAGTATTCTGTTCCGCAATTTTATCATTATTGTTCTCTTGATTGTCCTGCCAAATCTTCTCGTCAGCCTTGTGTACCACACCAATATGAAGAAGATTTTGCAGGAGGAAATCAGCGATGTCAATATGAACGCTCTACACAGAAGTTCCGATGCCCTTGAAACAGCCATGCGGGAGATGAAAATCTTTTCCTACAATTTGGCTCTTGACCAGGACACGCAACTCTTTATCTTTGCGGATAAAGGAGAGTTGATCGAAAAGGGCCTGGCGACGAAGCTGTACGAAAATATTAAATTTTACACGCTCATGTACGATTACATAGACTCGATCTATATCTACTCTGAAAAGACAGATATTGTGATATACGAGGGGGCTGTCGTGGATCTCGAGGATGTAAAAGATAACAGTTGGCTGGACGTGTACCGGGAGCTGGGCGATGACTATGTCATCCAAACCCGGCAGAAAAATGACAAGTACCCGTATTTTATTACAATTCTCTGCCCCTTGACTCCAGGGTATCAGGAGAATATGGGAGCCATAGTGGTCAACATCAATGTAGAGAAGCTTGGCAGCATAATGGGCAGATCCAAAGGAATGGCGCAGACCCTTTTGATACTGGACGGCGAGGAACGGCTCTACTACAGCAGTAGCCGGGATATTCTGGACAATAAAAGCGACATGATGGAGGTTCTTGATTTTGTACAGGACCGGCAGGAGGATTTCTCGGAGATCCGGATGATCCGCGGTGAAGAGATGGTTGTGTCCTGCCTGGTATCGGACAGTATGGACTGGAAGTACATCCTCTTGAATCCCATGTCCGCCTATGACGAGAAGATCAACGGTCTCAACGGATTTATGTTCCAGATGATCGGGCTGTCGCTGATCTTGAGCTTAGTGGTATCCTACATTTTAACACTTCGCTCTTTTAAGCCGGTGCGGGATTTGATAGCTGTCGTGGACAATGATTCCTTTGTGGGGAAACGGTATATCGAGGATGATCCGCGCAGCAATGAACTAAAATATGTCATCACCATGGTCCGCAATACCCAGGAACAGAACAGCAAGCTGAAGATGGAGCTGGAAGAGCGGTTGGACAAGCTGAATAATTCCCAACTTCTAGCGCTTCAGAGCCAGATCGATCCCCACTTTCTCTATAACACGCTGGATACGATCAATTGGCTGGCGGCGGATCAGTTGGGAGAGGCCAACGATGTGTCAGAAATGATCTCCGCCCTGGCAAGGCTTTTGCGCAGCGCGTTACAGCGCACATCCTATCTGGTAACCGTTGAGGAAGAGCTGGAGAGTGCGAAACAATTTTTGAAAATTTTAGAGCTGCGCTACCAGGACAAATTGAAGACGGTCTGGGATATCAAGCCGGAGGTGTTGTCGTGCAAGATGGTCAAGCTATCGCTTCAGCCTCTGTTGGAGAATGCGGTAAATCACGGACTCCGCAGTAAGCGCTATGAAGGTGTCATCACGATTTCCGGCGATTTGATCCATGACACGGTGGTTATCTCGGTGGAGGACGACGGAGTGGGCATGGATGAGGAACAGAGGAGAAAATTGAATGAGCACTTAAAGGAAGAGTATCAATTTGACGACCGGCACGTAGGAATCCGAAATGTAAATCAGAGAATGAAAC
>JAHZBS010000083.1:515-9558 GCA_019423265.1 Clostridiales bacterium | reverse complement strand
CTCGCAGATTCTCTGTGATTTCTCGCAGCGCTCGCACTGCGTTGGTGACAAATATCTTTTTCTTGATGTCGCGGCGCACGGCGATGATCTTTTCCATGCCCGCCCTGGACTCCACCGGCAGATAGCCGTCTTCATCCAAAATGATGACTTTTCCATACAACTTAGGCGGTAAAGGTTCCTCGAAGAATCGCACCAACCCATCCTCCGTTCGGATATGGAACATACTTTCCACCTTTGCCAGAGGGTGAGTCTTGATCCTCTCCGCCAGCCCTCGGTTCTCTAACCCCAGCTCGCTGTCAATCAGGAGGGTCGCCAGTTGGCCTGCCCCCGCCAGGTGGATACTTTTTACAACCCCCTCCGGGCTCAGCAGCGCTGCGTCCGTTGACCCGCCGCCCATATCCAAAATAACCAATGGCAAGCCAGCTCCCGGTGTGGTCAGAGCGCCAAGGGAGGCCATAACAGCTTCTACACCGGCAACTTCCACATAAATGCCCGTCTCGCTGGAAAGTGCCTTCGCAACGTTTCGCATGGGTAGAGCGTCGGTCTTCACCATAGCGGCAATTCCCACGGCGTTTTCCATGCTGACTTCTCCTGCCAGTGCGCCTTCAACGCTGACGGGTATGGTTGTATCCACAGCCAGCACGTCCTTGACCGCAATACTGTGTTGGGATATACCCTCGCTGACATCCTTCATGGAGCGGATCATACCGTCGATCATGGCTCCCACATGGGTTCCCTCCTCACCGGTCACGCTGATGAGAGGTGCGACCTCCGAGAGCCGGGCCATAATCGCCTCCGCTCCGGCGTCTACCGGGATCTGAACCGTTCCCCGCTCCCCCACCGCAGTCAGTGCGCCGGCTTGAATCGTCTTTGCGCGGACTTCGCCGCCAGTTCGAATGACAACAGCCGAGCGATTGCCCATCAGACTCTTAGCGATGGGGACTACACTCTTTGTCTCATCCGCGTTTAGGTGGAAAATGGACGCCATTCCGTATGGATTGGACAGGGTTTGAATGGTCTGTCCATCCGGCGCCACTTCAACAGCGCCCTTCTTTCCCTCCGGAATCTTCTCAATGGCTTTCACCTCATCCACAAATGGGATCTTCTCCTTCAGCCGGTTATAGATCAAAACCCCTTCATCCCGCTGGACGATTCCTCCCGCGATGGTATAGCCGGAAGCCGCCGCTTCATTGATCCGCTCCGCCGCCTCCTCGTAGGATAGGCTTTGGGGTATCAACACCAGGTACGCTTCGCCCTTGGGCTTTTCCTGGAGTGTCTCCAGCCCCGCAGTGATTCCCACCGCTAGGCCGGCTCCCGCTGGCGTATCGGGATTGTGCCCGATCATGGCCGACTGCGTGATCACAGTCTCCGTAATGGTCTCCATGGCTGTATCGCCCATGACGGGCGCGGCCTCATTGATTCGAATCACCGCTATGTCCTGCACTTGGATTCCCGCCGCCTCCGCCGCTTGCTCCAGCGCAACCCGGACACCCTTCGCATTGGCCGGCGTCCCCTTCATTCCCGTGGTGGCAACCATGGCTTCCGACAGAAATCGAAATCCATTGTCCGAGATTGCCCCGAGGCAAACTTCCGTCGTCGAGTTCCCGATATCAGCCCCCGCAATGATCTTCATCGCATCCTCCCAATAAGCAGCCATCGCTGGTCTTCAGCAATTCGTGTCTCTCAGCACACCGCGCCGTTCATACACCGACGCCGCCTGCCGGATAAGCTTGGCGCACTCCACGGCTTGATACTCATTCTCCAATCGCGATGCATACTCCAATAATTCTTGCTTTGTGGACCGGTTGGGACGAAGCTTATCATAGATCTCCAATAACAGGGCATCCTCCATGTCCACCATCTCTCCGGCCCTTACAAAATTCTGTTCCATCTGCACACGGCCATGCTCCCTGGCCACTTTGCCCTGATAATGCAGCTGTTCCTTGCTAATCTTGATATCTTCCGGTGTGATATCACCGCTTAAAACCCTCTCCATGGTGATATCCTGTAGCGTCTTCCCTGTCTTTGACCGCACCACTCTGTCCGCCATCGCCCAACCTCCTTTCAATGGGTATCCATGAGCTCGATCTCCATGGTTGGTGCCCTTCTGTCCACCAGTTCTGTCTCGCGGGTGTGCATCAGCGCCGCTTTCACCTGGTACCTGGCGCGTATGTTGGGATCATTTTTCGTCGTGAGAGGCGTCACATTCAGCCCTTTAGCGTATCGGGCGGCATTCTTTCCAATGTCCCGGTACATGGATATGTCAATCAGAGGCGCCTGGGGATACAGCTCAATATTGGTCAGGGGGTATAAGTCACGCTGATGGATCAGAGCGGTCCCCTTGGACTGTAAGCCGATGGAAAAACCTGAGCCGCTCAATGCCGCACCGGCCTTGCCAATAAATGCTACATCCGAGGTTTTGTATACCTTCACGATGCGCGAGCGCATTCCCTCTTCCTCAATGCCCGCTTGGATTTCCTGGAGGACCTTCCGATGATCCAGTCCACCGATGGTCCGCCTGATCACCGTCCCATAGGCCGGCCCCAGCGCGATCACCACTTCCTTGACGTCGGTACCCCTTTTGGCTTCCCCGATCTCACGCAGAAATGGGTCTGTTCCCTCCGCCCGCTCTCCGGAATCTTGCGCTTGCTGCCTGCCCCGGAGTTCTTCCAAAACGATTCGGACGACCTGTTCAATGATTTCTTGTTCCAATGCCATCCCCCCTTCTCATAATTCATCCACTTCGATGATGTGGGGAATGTTTTTTATTTCTTCCCAGCGCTTTCCAGAAACCCGATATCCCGTACCGGGCCCCTTATAATCGTTGGGCTCTGTAATCGCTGATATAACTTCAAATTGATCGGTGAGTATAGCGGAGGTATGCATGTAATCGCCTGTGATGCGCTGCTTCAGCATGGACAGCACGCTGCTGGCTATGTCGGCAAACCCTGTATGGTACAACGCCTTCACCACGTCAAGTCCTGTGATTTGGCGTTTGAGCATATCCTGGCAGGATGCAATATCCGCCGCTCGGTCCCGCGGCAGGATCTCATCGCTTCCATTTGCGTAGGCCACCGCTTCAACCTCTTCCTCCGAAACCTCTGCTAAATCTAGATATCGCAATACCGCCGCTACAGCCCTGCCCGCCTTTCGCCGGACCTCAATGACATCCTCTTCCTTGACCGGCCGAAGGCCTCCATCCACCATCATATCCCGCTGGAGTATGTTGTAGATATCATAGTCAAGGGCGTCAAAATTCGATCCAGCAAACATATTGTCATAATTGGGCTCTCCTGCGTATCCCGAGAAGATAAAATCCGTCCCAGGCAAAAATTGCAGCATGGTTCTCGCCGTTCTTCGCATGTCGGAGTGGCTAAAGCTTTGATCATTGGAGGAAGCGACTTCCAGATCCAGCATGGCGGCCACTAGGTTTTCCCCCAACACTTCCCGGATTCCCGAGGGCACGGAGGCAGGTATGCCGATGCAGCTGACAGATCCATTTTGAAGTCCCTGAACGCCTGCGCCTTTTGTAATCATGATGCAGCGGACTTCCAGGTACAGCATGGACTTGCCCTCGGCGTTCCCCATCAAGACCTCTGATCCGGAGCCGGATGTAAACCGCATCTTCAACCCCCGGGATGCATAGGCGGATGCTAAAAATGCTTTGGAGTACGGCGTATCATCTCCATCGACAAATACGCTCTCTGTTCCATAGACGGAAATCGTCTCAGCATAGGTGGTCAGTCCCCGTATGCCGAGATCAAGCTCCACCGCTTCCTCTGCGGAACACTGGGTCAAGACTCCTGGCCGGCCAGCCTGCGATCCGATAAAAAGCGCCAGCGCGTTAAAGGGCGCATACCGCGCCACTGCCATGGTCGTCTCTTCCTCCGCAAAGCCGCGAAGCGCTCCCTCCGCAGCATCTGCCGCAATCTGAAGCGGATTGTCCTCTTTATTGGTGATATGGGCCTGATTAGCCGGGACTCGCCTCGCACGCATCTTCTGCATCGCCATCATCATTTCAACGACGTTCAGATGCCCGATCACTTCCGTGATTTTTGCCGCTGTCAAGCCGCTGACGATCTTGACAATAACGCTTCTATCCACATGGATGTCCACCAACATGCGGGCGATCTCCAAGGAGTCCATCGCCATCATGTCCTCTGTCCGAGTCACGTCGATGGCGTAATCCGCTATAAACTCATCGATGAAATCGAAGTCCTCCCGCCGCTTGCCATCCATCTCCACAATCCGGCCATCCTGTACCTTGACGGACGGGGCTGGATCATAGGGGCTATGCATGGCTACAAAGCCTTTTTCAGGCCATTCCCGGATGTACCCATCTTGATTCTCCGGTCGCTGGTCCAAAAGCTCAAAACGTTTGGAGCGTTTCATCTGTCCCTCCATTCTGCTGCTCGAAACAGCATCGACTGGATCTTACTTCTGATATTCTGCCAAAATCCGCTTCGTGATCTCCGCTACCAGGTCATCTGTAGGTGCCGTGGCGGAGGACTTTTCCCCGGAACCACAGCTGCAGCTGCCGCCGGCGCTGTGGCATCCCTTACAGGGGCCATTCAGGCTCGCGCAGAGCTCCGCCGGATGTTTTCCCGATAGCCCCATCTTTCTGCGGATCTCATACAATTTTTGAACTTGTTCATCGTTCAGCTCCTGGGGACCGCCCAACTGCTTTGAAATGTACATAAGCTTTGCATAGAATTCCAGAGATTCCATTTTAAAATATGCATTGAGGAGAGAGTCGCTGTAGCTGAGGGCGCCATGGTTTTCCAACAGAACCGCATCATAGTGCTGCAAATATTTCTCGACTGCGTCCGGGATTTCATCGGTGGACGGAGTCCCGTACTCTGCAATCGGCACGCATCCAAGGCTGATGACAGCTTCCGGCATAATCGGCTCGGTCAGCGGAATCCCCGCGATGGCAAAACTGGTGGCATAGGGGGGATGCGCGTGCACGCCGGATTTTACATCCGGGCGCAGCTTATAGACGCGAAGATGCATTTTGATCTCTGATGAAGGTCTGTAGGGGCCGTTGGCGGACAATACTTTCCCTTCCCCGTCCACCTTGCAGATCATATCCAGTGTCATGAACCCTTTGGATACCCCGGTGGGGGTACACAAAAATTCGTTGTCCGAAATCTTGACGCTGATGTTTCCATCATTGGCAGCGACAAATCCATTCTGATAAATGCGGCGGCCAATATCGAGAATCTGTTTCTTAACTTCGTATTCTCCTGTCATCGTTAAACCTCCTAAAAAATTCGCAAGCACAGATTTTGTTTTTTGTTGGACTCAAATGTTCGTTTTCTTTGATTTATCTGTGTTTGTCTTTATTCTATCAAAAAACAAAGATAAAGTCAAGTTAATTCCAATTAAATCTTCGCGTCTGTCTGTTCTATGTGCAAACCTAGGCATAGATGACGCGAACGTTCTGTCTTTTCAGCTGCTCCTCCGATTCGGGAGGCAATTGGCGGTCTGTGACAAGGATGTCGATCTGCCTAGCTTCCATGGTTTTTGTAAAGGACTTTCGGTTAAATTTCGTATAATCGGCTGCCAATATCAAAAGCTCCGCGTTATCCCGCATTTTCTTCTTGATCTCCGCCTCCCCCTCATGGGGTTCAAAGGTTCCCAGCGCTGGGTCCATCCCCTTGCAGCTGATGATCGCTTTGTTGACAAAATAGTGATCCAGCATATCCGACGTCCGTTTGCCCACCAGGGACAAACTGGTGGGGCGCAAGGTTCCGCCAGCGACGATAACCTCGATATCCCCTCCATTTCCCGCAATCTCAACGGGGATCCGGATGGAATTTGTGATCAGTGTCACCCGGCTCTTCTCCTTCAGATGCCTTGCAACAAAGAGAGCCGTCGTGCTGGAGTCCAACATGATGGTGTCCCCATTCTCTATGAGCTCCGCCACCTTCTTGGCAATCCGGTTTTTCCCTTCCGGATTGCGGCCCTCTCGGATGTTGATGGAGAGATCTGCGCTGGTTCCCTTGTTCAGAACAGCCCCGCCGTACGTCCTGGTGATATGTCCTTCCGCCTCTAATTTTTCAAGATCGCGCCGGATTGTCTCCTCCGTAACCTTGAATTCAACGCTGAGCTCTGGAACTTTTACGCTCCCCTCCTGCTGAATCCGGTCCAGAATCTCTCCCCGCCGGTCAATAGCCAACATAATCCCATCCACCTCAATTAAACGTTTCAATGGGGAATGAACGCTTGATAATCTCTCGCCCTTCCGCGACGTCTTTCAGCTGCCCCAGCGCTCTCATCTGCATCAGAACATTTCCCAAAACCGCGGCTTCCACCGGGCCGACTTTGACGGTCTTGCCCGTTGAGGCGGCTGTCATCGCGCAGAGCAGGCGATCTTTGGTTCCTCCGCCAACGATATTGATCACATCGACGGTTTTCCCCGTAATCTCCTCTATGCTCACTACGTTCTGCCGGTATTTTTCCGCCAGCCCATTGTACACTGCCAGCGCAATCTCTCCCATGGTTTCAGGGCGCCCCTGTCCCTGTTCCTCACAGTAATTCTGGACTTCCTTCACCATATTCATGGGCGCCATGAATCTGGCGTCATCCGGATCAATGATGAAATGCCGGCGCTCCGCGCTTCGCGCTTCATTTTCAATGAGCATATAGCTGACGTCGGGTTGTCTCTCCGCCCATTTCTTTTTCAGATTCTGAATGATCCACAATCCGGAAATATTTTTTAAAAAGCGGATCGTTCCCTCCACTCCGCCCTCATTTGTAAAATTATGCTGGAGGGACTTCTCCGTAATGATCGGCTCCTTCACTTCCATTCCCATCAAGGACCATGTTCCGCTGCTGATAAACACGCTATTCTCTGATTCCAGCGGCGCCGCGCACACGGCGGAGGCCGTGTCATGACATCCAACGGCGATCACAGGAACTTTTTTCATCCCGGTCTCTTCCACAATCTCATCCGTCAGCTCTCCCAGCACAGTGCCCGGTTCGACAATTTCTGGCAATATTTCCCGGGAAATGCCAATCTTCTCCAGCAGAGCGTCCGACCAATCTCTTGTCCTGGCGTCCAACATCTGCGAGGTCGAGGCGATGCTGTATTCGCACGCTTTGCGCCCCGTCAGGAAATAAGCGAACAGATCCGGCATAAATAGAAATGTTTTCGCACAATCCAGTATGTAGTGCCGGTGCCGGACATCGTAGTATACTTGGTAGGCCGTGTTGAAATCCATCTTCTGCAGGCCCGCGATCTCATAGAACTCCTTAAATGGATGTACCACATCCATCTCATCCATCGCTTTGGCGTTCTTAGGATCTCGGTAACAGAATGGATTCGAGATCAGGCGTCCATCCTCATCCAGGTATCCATAATCCACACCCCACGTGTCAATTCCGATTCCCGCAATCTCCACATCCAAAGAAGCTGCCTTTTTCAACCCCATCTTCATCTCGTGAAACAATCTCGGAAAATCCCAGTAAAAATGCCCATTCATCCAAACCGGTTCATTCGGAAATCGATAGATCTCCTCCAAATCGATGGTATGGCCGTCATAGCAGCAGAGCATCAGCCGGCCTGATGAAGCTCCATAGTCAAATGCAAGATACGCTGTCTTCGTACTCATAGCCCGATTACCTCCAGCATTATGTTGTTTTTCTTTGTTTCTTGTTGATTTAGTATACCATGAAATCCATGGACTGTAAAGAGTTTCACCGAAACTCCCAGAAAACAACTGGATGTTGCACGGGGAATGTTTATATGGTACAATAATCGCGTAAGCGATTATACGCGCCGGCCGCGCGGTGAGCGAAGCGAACAGTCCGCTGCGCGGACGTGTGCAACCTCGCGGAGCTATATCATGGCCGGAGTCATGGCCGGAGTCATGGCCAGAGGCCATGGTATACTAATCTCATTTCACAGGGCGAAGCCCCTGACCGAACCAAAAAGAAAATGCGTTCACACTACACTGAATCGAAAGAAGGTTATGTCATGCCAGACTCAACATCTCTCCCCGCCGAACTGCGGCACCTCCCGCTAACGATTTTTAGCGGCAACTGGAAAACGCCCCATGTACAGGGAATTGCCGTGGACACGAAGCGAGAATTCATCTATTTTTCTTTTACCACCATGCTATTAAAAACGGATTTACAGGGAACTCCTGTCGGTTCCGTCACCGGCTTGACCGGCCATCTGGGATGCCTGGATTTTTGTGATGCAGATGGAAGAGTCTACGGTTCCCTGGAGTATAAAGCCTCCCAGGCATTCTATATTGCCATCTTTGACGTTTCCAAAATCACAGAGATGGATATGGATGCAGAGCGGGACGGAATTATGACGACCGTATACCTCCAGGATGTGGTGGACGATTTTACTGCGGACATGGACGGAAACGATGTCTTTGACGGCGATATTGCACAGACACCGGACCACCGCTACGGATGCAGCGGCATCGATGGCGTTGCCTTCGGGCCTCGTTTTGGCGCTCCCAAGGATAGCCCTCACGATCTGCACGTGGCCTATGGAATTTATGGCAACACAGAGCGGCAGGATAACGACTATCAGATCATCCTGCGCTACGACACGGCCAACTGGCGTGAGTATGAGCGCCCCCTCAATCAGGCTGCGCCACACCACTCTGGCCCTGCGGCCCCCGAAGAGCGCTATTTCCTCTTCACCGGCAATACCACCTATGGGGTCCAAAATTTAGAGTATGATGGCTACACTGGCAATTGGATGGTATCCGTCTATCGGGGAACTAAAAAATCCTTTCCCAACTACCCTCTCTATATCATTGACGGCTCCAAAGCCCCTGTTCTAGGCGAGATTAAGGGACAGCCTGCGCCGGAGTCAGGTCTATTGCTGACCTTGCTTCAGGATGGGCTGTACGATGCGGCCTCCGGAATTTACGGCTGGGAATTTAAGCAAGGGCAGACTGGTTTCTTCTCCTTTGACAATGGATATTTTTATATCTGCCATAGCGAATCGGCGCCCGACGGAGCGCAAAATGGAACCATTCATCTATATCAGTGGACCGGCGAATCTCCAAATCCG
>JAHZBS010000083.1:0-505 GCA_019423265.1 Clostridiales bacterium | reverse complement strand
TTGCCTGGGCATGAAACTGTGCTTTGCAGCTAAAATGGAATAAAAGCCAGGACGCAGTGTGAAAGCCCTCTGTCAAGTAGACAGTTCGATTCACACTGCGTCCTGGCTTCTTTATGCTCCTATAGGAAAGTCCGCCTCCTATTCGCCTAGCAGGCTGACCAGCTCCGCGATGGCCTCCTCTTCATCGTCGCCCTCTGCCGTCACGGAGACTTCCTCCCCCTCCACCATGCCAAGGGACATCATTCCCATAATGCTCTTCGCATTAACCTTTTTATTGTCCAGCATAATGTATATCCGGCTGTTGAATTTGCTCGCCACCTGTACAAACAGCGCCGCCGGACGGGATTCCAATCCGTCCGATAATTTGACTTTGATTGTCTTTTCAATCATGTTCCAAACCTCCTCAAGTTTTCTTCATATCGATTGTCCTGTTTGGTGTCTCGTGTTTCCTTTTTATTAGCAGGAAACGGATCTCAACCTTCTGAACCGCGTCGAAGTTCGTCCG
>JAHZBS010000082.1 GCA_019423265.1 Clostridiales bacterium | reverse complement strand
CCGAACCATATTCTTGGCCACGGCTATGCCTGTATGGTTTCGGCTAGACTCGGCGCGGATCATGTAACAGAAAAACCGGTATTTGTCAACAGGGGCGTGAGCGGAGACAGTCTGATTCGGATGTATGCCCGGTGGCAGGAGGATACCATCGACGTAAAACCCACGGTTCTCAATATTCTCATCGGGGGCAATGATATGGGGTGGACTCGCACCGCCACCCCCTCCAAATCCTTTGAGCGCCTGTACCGCATGCTCCTGGAGGACACGCTGGAGATGCTTCCGGGAATCCGGATCATTCTCTGCGAGCCATTTTTCCTGCCGCTTGCGGAGACAAGGCGAGAACAGGCCGCAAAGGTAGAGAGGGTGTGTACACATCTGACAGAGCTTCAGCAGATTGTGCGAAAGTTAGCGAAAGAGTATGAATTCACCTTTGTTCCATTTCAGGATATGTTTGATTCTCTGGCTCAGAAGGTGGATTCGGCCTATTTGGTGTGGGACGGGATCCATCCGACCATGGTGGGCCATGAATTTATGACCCGTCGATGGCTGGAAACTGTGGGGTGAAGGACACACTGGAAAAAGCGGGGGAAACTCCGCTATTTTTTACAGTGAGGGCGTAAGGAAAGAGCGCTAATTTCTATTGAGAGTTAAGTCTCAATGTGTTATACTTTAGGTATTGGCACAGACAATATGAAATGGAGGCGTTCATGAATGTTCAAGCTGGTTATTGCAGATGATGAGCCAATCATTCTGAAAACCATGGAAAAACGGTTTGACTGGCAGTCCATGGGGTATGAGCTGGTGGCGCTTTGCAATGATGGCGATGCGGTCATCGACTATCTGAAGAAGAACCCTGTCGATGTTGTATTGACAGATATACGGATGTGCAGAGTATCCGGCATGGAGGTCGCTAAGTTTGTCCATGAATCATATCCGAATGTCAGGGTGGTGTTCCTCAGCGGATACCAGGAGTTCGAGTATGCGAAACAGGGAATTCAATATAATGTGTTCGATTATCTCCTGAAGCCTGTCAAGCCCCAGGAGCTGCAAAATACCTTTGCCAGCCTGCGGGAAGCGCTGGAAAAGTCCGGGCGGCCTAAGAGGTTCGTCGCGTATCAGATCGAGGACTATAAACGGATCACCATGCTGCTGCGGAACATCGGGATTCTGATAGACGATTCCCCGGACAAAAAGATGTGGAACAGTATCGCACAGGAAAAATACCTGGCTGAGACAGCGCCCGCAGAGGTCAAGCGCTCCATCGTCAGCGAAATGTGCAGGGAGATTCTCGCCTGTATGAAGGAACAGGAGCTGTACCTTGCTCCCAGGATGGGGCAGCTGACAGATTCCGTCGGAGAGCTGCCGGCAGAGGAATTGATCCGGGAATTGGAAGCCATGGAGAGGGAACTGACCGAATCCTGTGGAAATGAGATGGGCTGGATCCGCGACACAACCATTCAAGAGACAAAAGATTATATACAGGAGCACTTGGGGGAAGCCTTGACGGTGGAAAGCATGGCTCGGTGGGCCAAGATGAGCCAGCGGCAGTTCATGCGCAGATTCACCCTAGAGACAGGAGAATCATTTGGGAAATATCTGAACCGGATCCGGATGGAGAAATCGCTGGAACTGCTCAGCCAAGAGGGAACCGTAGATTTGGACGCTATATGCGAAGCGGTGGGCTTCAGCGATGCGAAATATTTTAAAGCGGTCTTTAAAGCTTATTTCAACTGTTCCGTCAAAGAATACGTGGCTCGCAGGATATAACCATGAAAAAAGACAGAAAAACAAAGATTCGAACCTATTTGAGGGACTACCGATTCCAAAGCCTTCTGATCCGGTATTTTGCAATCAGCATTTTGTTTATCACCCTCCCGATGGTGGTTCTGAACATAGCGTACGGGAGGTATCTGAGTTCCAACGCCAGGGAAGATATGTTCAAATCCAACCAGACATCCATGAGAGACAGCGTGGAGGAATTGAACGCTTGTCTCCAATCCATGAAGAATATGGCGTACAGCATGACGAAGATTCCCGCCCTGGACTATCTGAAGGTGCAGACCCAAGATGTGGTGGTGGCCGACCAATTCTATCTGCGCACTATCTATGCGTCCAACCAAGTGATCCGGAATTCATACTGGTATGTGGAGTCGATTTATGTCTACCTGGAAAAGTCCGACGTCCTTGTGAGAAACACAGCCCTTGCCAGCCCGTCCACTCCGAAGGACACCATGTGGCGGTCGCTGTACGATGATCTCCATACGCCAGAGGGGAGCGTGAGGGTTCGCTATGTGGAGAACCGGTATCCGTATTTCATAACGATACTCTGCCCGATTACAGGGTATGACCAGGAAAAATGCGGCGCGGTTGTTTTCAACATCAATGCGGTAGAGCTGAGCAAATACCTGGGCAGGGGGAGCTACCGGAACGTCTCGGATCAATCCATCCTGTTGGCCATCGACGCGCAGAGCGGACTGCTGGCGTACTCAGATGAATTCCGGCTATTTTCCAATGAAAAGGAGGATCTCGATACTCTCCTGGCCTACCTGGACAGACAGGATGGGCTCACGACGACCGCAAATATGTGGGGCCGGGATTATATCATATCGGAGTCGGAGGATGTGGACGGAGCCATGCGGTATATCTATCTGACGCCGTTTAACGACGTATACAGCAACCAAGTCTATATAAATGATTTCTTAGTGAAGATGGTGCTCCTCTCCATATTTCTGGAGCTGGTGATCGCCGCACTGCTGGCCATATCCGCGTATCGCCCCATTGAAAGCCTGATGGAGACTGTCAATCAGAGCTCCACCCTGACGGCCCAGAATTCAGAGAAGCGCTTGAACGAGATCAATACCATCAAGAAAATCATGCAGGAGACTCAGTCGAAAAACGAGGGCCTCAAGCAGGAGGTGGAGGAGCGCCTGGCGAGCCTGCACAACGCCCAGATCCTGGCGCTGCAGAGCCAGATCAATCCTCATTTTATGTTCAATACCCTGGAGGCCATCGGCGATACCATGGTCCTCCTGTTAGGCCAGGAAAACGAAGCCACCGATATGATTCAAAATCTGGCGATTCTGCTCAGAATCAGCCTGTCGGCGGATACGTATATAGTGCCGCTGCGGGATGAGCTTGAGCATGTGAAACTCTACATGCAGATCATGGAATTCCGGTACCAAGGGAATATTCGCTATGTCATCGAGGTGCCGGATGCGATGCTGGAGATGCCCGTCGTCAAGCTGACGCTACAGCCGTTGATTGAGAACGCGATTCAACACGGCCTGCGCCCAAGGCAATATCAGGGGACGGTGCAGATTAAAGGCGAAATTTTGGAGGATGCGGTATTAATCCATGTGGCCGACGATGGGGTCGGCATGACAGACGACGCCATCTGGGAGCTGAACGACGCCATGCGGCAGATGGATTTTCAGAAGATTCAACATATCGGATTGCGGAATGTATACCAGCGGCTCTGGCTCATCTACGGCGATAGGGGGAAGCTGACAGTCGCGCGGGGAAAAACGAGTGGTACGATTGTAACGATCTGGTACCCGAAATAAGGAGCTCAGCCGTGCCAAGAGCAACCAAGCCGACAGGCGCGGCATGAGACAGAAGAATAATTTATGCAACGCAAAGGAGCAATCAACATGCAGAATTTTAACGATAAAGTGATGATTCGACATATCACAAACGCCGTTCCGTCAGGAAATCTGGCAGTGATCACCGGGGACGGTTTTGACAATGCAAAAGTTTTAATGAGAAAGCTCAGCGCCGGCAAAGAAGAGGTTCAGGCGTTCCTTTCGGCTGGAAAGCCGGCCGCCGATATGAACTTTGCGTCCGGGGAAGAAAGCGAAGCGGAAATCGTAAAGAATGCGGATGGGCATATCCTTACGGTCAAGACGCCGGACGGCGAATTCAGCGGTTGGCAGGTTACTGTGAAAAGCGAAGCGGGAGTCAGCGCGCCCTATAACATGAATGTTCCGGAGATAAAGTGGCTTCAGAATGATATGGTAATTGCGGGCGAGGAGCTGCGCATTTTTGGACAGTGCTTTGCGACGCCCGACTGCTTTGATCTGAGCGGAGAGGAAGTTCACGGATACGGAAAAATGCTCACCGCGGGGCACGGTGTCAGCGTGTTTCTGCGCGACTGTCAGGAAAATCTGCATGAGTTGTCCGTAACCGCGGCAAGCTGCTATGAGGTTCGGGCGTTTGTCCCGGCCGGCGTTCCGTGCGGGGCGTGTACTGTGTACATCATGAACGAAAAAAGCGGCGTGCCGGTTGCCCTTGAGACAGAGGTTTTCCCCTGCGGACATCTGGATGCCGTGAAGGATGCCAGCAGAGTTTTCAATGTGGTGGACTACGGCGCCGTCGGATTCATTGCAAATTCCTCAGATTACGTGTTTGACAAGACATACGAAAACATCCCGGACAGCGCCCCAGGGTTCCAGAAGGCGCTGGACGCGGCAGGCGCGGCAGGCGGAGGAACGGTTCTGATCCCCGTGGGGCGCTACCATTTCTATGGCTCGATTTACATTCCGCGGGGCGTAAAGCTTAAGGGTGAGGACCCCAACAGGGTATGGCTTGAGCTTCCTCTCGGCATGAATCCCCGCGATGGCTGGGGGACGTACCGGCAGGGGAGCGAAATCCCTGTGTTCATCAAAGGCGACGGCGATTTTGCGGTTGAAGATCTCAATATCATGAGCGTGTATTCCGCGGTTGTGATCGGCGCGCCGATCCGCGACGGTGCGCCAAAGCTCGGCAACGATGCGTACAATCGCGTTCCCTGTTATGCCAACTTGATCGACGATGACAGAGATGCGGACAATGTGGTCATCAAGAATTGTCATATCTATCAGTCTCCCACCTATATTGTCCACCGCAAGGCGGACAGGACTGAGCCCTTCTACGTGGGGGAGTATGATAACAATAATAAATATGCGCAGCCCATCGCCAATTACCCATCCATTACCTGCGTTTGGGTCGCCATTGCGATCAAAGGCAGAAATATAAAGGTTCTGGACAATGTGATCGAGGGCGGCGGCAACTGTCTCGCCATTCTAGGGGGCCAGAATGTGGTCATCAGCGGCAACGATATGACTGGCGGCGACATGGCGGGGGGCATTGACTTTTTCTCCACCTGCTACAATCCGGACAGCACTTGGAGACGGCAGTGCCGCAATATTATTCTTGAAAACAATGTGTTCGGAAGCGCATCGAAGACAAGCCGCGGTGTTTTCTGGATCATGGAGGAGCACGCCAACTACTATATGGCGAACAATCGCATCAAGCCCTTCCTATGGCACTGCGATTCAGAGGGCTTCTGTTTCCATATTTGGAGCAACCATATGGAAGTTCCCATCAAGAAGTGCGAGGGAGACCGGCTTACAATCGATATGGATCAGCTATACGCAAAATATGGACAGGATTGCCTGCGGGGGCTGTTTGAAAACCACGAGGTTGTGGCCGGAGCGTTCGACCGCGGCTGCATCTATGTAACCGGAGGGCGAGGAATCGGAACCCGCATACCCGTCAAGGAGAGCGGCGGCGACGGCGTGACGCTGGAAGAGCCCCTTGACTGTGAGCTGGATGAGACCAGCGTTGTCTGCCTGTCTGACTTTAAAAAGTTTGAGAATACCTTTGTCGTGGAAAACAAGGTCGGAGCGCTGGGCCGCGGGATCTATCACTGGGGCGGGACATACTCTAACATTGTGGACGGAAACGATCTCTGCGACAACGGCGGCGTCGTGATGGAAGACCTCAGCGGGTGTGGGCCTACGTGGAACAGTGCCGGAGAGATTTTTGCGCAGATCCTCAACAACCGCGTTACCCGCGGGCGCGGTTTCTACTCCAACAGCGCTGCCATCGGTCTTCTCGGCGGTGAGACCCACGACAGCACACTCTCCGTGGTGATCCGTGGCAATACGGCGGAGGATGACTGCACGTTAACCGCGCTTCCGCGCCGTAAGCATGAGGACGGCAGCTTCAGCTACCGCGGTATTGTATTTGAAAACAATGTAAGCCGCAATAGCGCGTACGGCATTGAGCTCGGTGACGGCGTCAGCGCGGTCCTGCGCAACAACCGATTTGAAAATGTCGGCACGGAGATTGTGGATGCGGGCGCGGACCTTACGGTGATGGAGTAGACATAGAGCCAATCAAGAGGAAGGAGATACAAACCCATGAAAAATATCTCAATCTATGAAGCGCCTGTTGTGATTAGCGGACTGCTGTCCCAGTACCACAAGGGCCATCTGTGGAAAGCGCCGGAGGAGATCCTGGGAAAAGTCAGCGAATGGGTGGACATCATGCGCGTGCGCTCCACAGGGGGGCGCGTCCGTTTCCGCACCAACACGAAAAAACTGTGGATCCGCACGACGCTGAAAGCCTGTACGCCGGATGTGAATTTTCCCATCGTCGGCTCCGCTGCCTGCGACGTCCTTCGGGGCAGAGGGCTGGAGGCGGACTATGTCGGGTATATAGTCCCGCCGGAATTTGGAAAGACGGTGGGGGAACGGGAGATCCCGCTTCCGGGCACCATGGAGGATATTGCGATTTATATGCCGAGAAATGAAGAGGTGGAGGATATTGAGATCGCCATCGACGACGATGCGGAGATCCTCCCGCCCACGCCCTACACCTTTGAAGATCCCATTCTGTATTACGGATCTTCGGTCACGGAGGGCTGCACTGCGACTCACCCCTCCTGCAATTTTGTCGCCTACACGGCGCGATGGGTTGACGCAAACTTCGTTAATTTTGGGTTTTCCGGATCTGCCCTCGGAGAGCCGGCTATGGCGGAGCTCATCGCAAAGCAGAAGCTCTCGGCCTTTGTCATGGACTACGACCACAACGCGGAGACAGCGGATCATCTCAGAAAGACCCATGAGAACTTTTTCAAAATCATCCGCGCGGCCCAGCCGGACTTGCCAATCGTAATGCTCACGAAGGCCAACGATTACTGGCACGAGTATGAATTGCTAGAGCGCCGCGATATTATCCGCCAGACCTATGAAAATGCAATTGCCGCCGGCGACCAGAACGTATATTTCGTCGATAACAGCGACGTCTTTGGGACGGTGGGGCGCTTTGCGTGTACTATAGATACGCTGCATCCAAACGATATCGGATACCGTCTCATGTCGGAGCGATTGTATCCGGTCTTGAAGGAAGCTCTTGAAAAAAGATACGGCAAAAAGGTACCGTTCTGATCCGCCTTCAGCCGAAAAACCTCTGCAAAAGTTGTAAATTTTGCAGAGGTTTTTTTCATGGAAAAGATGCCTCCCCTATTTGAGTATTAGGAAACAATATTTTCCAATAAAGAAAGTATCTGTAAAAAATGGCAGTTCTTTAGCCAAAAATGGCAATATTTTGGCTATTTTTTAGAGGAAAAATATGGTAAAATAATGGCATATAGAAATTACCATTCAAATGAAAGGGGAATCAGAGAAAATGAGAACAAGAAAGAAGCGCAAGGCTGCAGTACTTGCAAGTACACTCGCACTGCTGCTTGCGGTGCCCCAGGTGGTATCGGCGGCACAGGTGCAGACGGCGGCGCCGCAGTTTACAGTCAATGCAAGCACCGTTGCCTTTGCCGGGCATGAGTGGTGGGTCGTTGGGAACGACACAACGGGCATTTATCAACAGCCGGACAGCGTGACGCTCTTGGCAAAGGGAAATGATTTTGGCAAGAGTGTGTTCCGAACGGGCGGAGGCGAATTCGAAGGCTCCACCTACGACAGTGCAAACAAATTGTACTATGCGAACAATCCGGATGGGACAAGCTGGAATGAACCCACCGAGTATGCGGGAAGTACGCTTCAGCAGACAATGGCAACCATCGCCGCCGGATTTTCCGCTAAAGAACTGACCGCGGTCAAGGACCGGACTCTGCAGGGAGGCGGCACGAGCGCAAGTCCCAGTGCAGACGGAATCTCCGGGCCGGCGATCACACAGAAATTGTGGGCTTTGTCCAAGGCCGAGTGGGAAACCATCAACGACAACACCGTCCGCAGCTTTGGGGATCAATATCTGCTCCGAACCCCTCAGCCCTACTATGGCAGAGCCAGAAAAGCCAGAGCGGATGGCGCTTCAAACTACGTTGATTCAGCGGCTTTTGCGGAGCTGGCTGTGCGCCCTGCGCTGGTGTTAGACTTATCCCAGGTGGTCTTTACCTCAGCTGCGGATGCCGATAACGGCAAGGCAGCAGCAGGGGTGGGAGATGGTTTTGTCAGTGCGGAGGCAGCGACCGGAGCGGTGAAGTTCACCATGCAGGACGAGTCTCAGACGCTGACCGTGGTGGCGACGAATGAACAGTGCGTTCAGACAGGAGCGACACTTCAATTCAGCTACACCTCCGCCACGACAGGTATGAATCAATATATCGCCTGTGTGCTCACGGATGCTAATGACAATGTAAAATACTACGCTAAGCTGGCGGACAGCTCAAATGCGGCGACAGGAACGCTCTCGATCCCGTTGACAGGCGTCGCAGATGGATCCTATACGCTTAAATTATTCTCGGAAGAGGCTAACGGCGATCTGTATACCGATTTTTGTAGTACACCTGTGACCATGAATGTGCAGGTGAGCGATGGAACCGGTACGGTGAGCGAATATGGCGGCGCCGTCGTCCATAGCCACCCGCTGACCAAGACCGACGCCAGGGCGGCGACATGCACGGAGAATGGAAATATCGAATATTGGTATTGCTCTACATGCACTCAATATTTCAGCGATGCACAGGGGGCGACTCAGATCACAGAGGCGCAGACCGTGATTGCGGCTGGACATAACTATGTGGACGGCAATTGTACCGTATGCGGCGAGGCCGATCCGGGCTATACGCCGGCTGAACCCACAACGCCCATCGAACCCAGAACGCCAGCCGATCCTACAGAGCCGGCCAATCACACGACGCCAGCGAATCCCATGTCAGTCAATCTCACAACACCAAGCGATAAGCCAACGACAGGGGACTATAGCAACCTCTGGATCTACAGCCTGCTCGTCGTACTCTGCGGAGGCGGTCTTGCTACGGTTGGTGTCATGAAAAAGCGGAGTCACAAAGCGAAATAAACGTTTCTGTCGGCAAAACAGTCACTGAGAAAAGGAGATGAAGGTTTTGAAGAAGGTAGTAACATGGATTTTGATGCTGGCGCTGGTTTGCTCCGCCTTTTTGCTGCCCAGTAAGACAGACGCGGAGGCAACCCCCACGACAGCCAAAACCTATTATGTGGCACTCGATGGGGATGACAGCAACGATGGTACTATAGCTAACCCCTTTAAGACGTTGGAGGCGGCGCGCGACAAGATTCGCACCGAGGGTAGTGTCGGCGGTGTGACCGTCTACATCCGCGGAGGCGAGTATGCGAGGGGAGAATCTTTTGAGCTGACAGAGGCAGATTCCGGCACAGCGGAGAACCCCATTATTTATGCGGCCTATCCCGGGGAAACGGTTACGTTCACCGGCCAGGTCACACTGGATAACAGCAAGTTTCATGCAGTGACAGATCAGGCGATTTTGGCCCGCCTGCCGCAGGAAGCCCGGGACAAGATCTTGGTGTACGACCTGAAAGCGGAGGGGATCCCCTCTGGCCAATTGCCAAAGAAAATTGTGTTCCAGGGTACGGAACCCGCTGCTCCCATTTTATACGTGGACGGAGCTAAGCAGGCGGTGGCGTCCTACCCCAACCAGATTGAGGGACAAGCGTCTATCTTTATACAGGCCA
>JAHZBS010000081.1 GCA_019423265.1 Clostridiales bacterium | reverse complement strand
GCTCAATCTGAACTGGCATAAAAATATCTTCAAAGGGAAATATACGGCGGTTCGTGCTTTTACGCTTTGCGTTGATGTACTGTTATTGGTTTCCATGCTGGCGCAGATGTATAGCGGTATCGTAATGTCCCGTTATGTGTTTGACTTTTTACCAATAAACGGCGGTATGTCTTTTGCCCGTCGGCTTCATATTCTCGGTGCTTATTGGGGATTCCTTTTGATGAGCCTGCATTTGGGCTTGCATTGGAATATGATTATCGGTATGCTGCGAAAAAACATTTTGGGCAAGCAAACATCAAAAATCAGCAGAGCGATTTTAACGGTAATTGGAATCGTAATTGCAGGTTACGGCGGATATACTTTTGTCAAAAGAGATTTTTTAACTTATCTTTTTTTTAAAAGCGAGTTTGTATTTTTGGATTACAACGAGCCAAAGATATTGTTTTATATTGACTATCTTGCTTTAATGGGACTTTGTATCTTCATCGCTCATTATGGCTCAAAATTATTGAAAATCAAAAAGAAAAGGTAAATTAGAAGGAGATATGGTGCAACCCATCTAAAACGGGTTACACCATATTTCAAGCACCTTTACTGCCCTATCCGCACCGGACAAACCCTCGCCGTCCTTTTTATTCACAATACCGGACTCTCCGCTCGCGCTTTGAGCCGCTCCCACCGCCGGTCCACCTCCCGCTGGACGTCCTCCATAATCTCTTCAAAATTAGGTTTTGTCAGATGCTTCGTCCGCCCCATCATCTTGAAAAACTCTGCCACAGGAATCTTTTTCCCCTTTTCCTCCGGGTCGTAGGAAAGGGTCGTAATGCCGTTTTCAATCTCATAGAGAGGGTGATAACAGCAGTTGACCCCCGCATCAATGACACTTCGCTCATACCGAGGATTGTCGTTCCAATTGAGCGGACAAGCGGACAATGCCTTAATATACGCCATCCCGTGGCTTTGGGCATACCGCGCCGCCTTGGCCGCTTTTTTAATAAAATCAGCCGGCTGGTTTTCTCCAACGGTGGCGATATAGGGGATGCCGGTGGCCGAAAAAATCTGCGGCGTATCCTTGTGATACATGGTCTTGCCGTACTGCGCAGGTCCCACGTGGGATGTGGAAGTTTTCGCCCCTTTCGGGGTGGAATAGGATAGCTGGTATCCCGTATTCATATAGCCCCCGTTATCGTATTCCATCAGAATCATTCGCGGATTGCGCAGAGCCGTACCTAGGGCGGCTCCCATTCCAATATCCATGCCGCCATCCCCGCTGACCATGACAAAGGTAAAATCATCCCCCTCCGGCAGCTCTCCGCGCCTCTGTTTTTCCTCAAAGGCGGCGACAATGCCAGATAAGGTTGGCGCCCCGCTCTGGAACAGATTGTGAACATAGGAGACTTTAAATGCTGTTTTGGGGTACGGGGTCGTCACCACCATGCCGCAACCGGTGTGAAACAACAGGACGACGTTTCCCTCAATTCCCTTTAGCAGCAGGTTGACATTGATTGGAATCCCACAGCCGGGGCAGGCTCCATGGCCAGGCGCCAGTCTGCGCGGCATTTGCAGGCCATCCCGGACCGTTCCGCCCTTTATCTTTATGGAGCCGTCCTCCAGCGTCTCTGCGGAGGTAATACCTGGCGTTGACCTGGATCTGGCGATGGGAGCAAAATATTGCTGCCGGTCCGCCTCCTCTTCTCCCTGATACCGGCCGCTATAGTCAAAGACCTCCACCTCCTGCTTTTGAGATGCCGCGTACGCTTGGCGCAACATGGAGACAGCTTCTTCGACGTAGAAATCCTTGCCGGACAAGCCATAGATTCTGGATATGACTTTGATGGATGAGGCATGGTCCTGCAGCATTGCTTTTAGCTCAAGGCTCATATTTCCGCCCTCAGCCCCGTAGCTGTCCTGCCGGTCCGCCGCCAGAATCCCCGTTAGCCTCGGATTCAGCAATTGGAATAATTCTATTTTGGGGAAGGGGCGCAGTACATTTGTCGTAAAGACCCCTACGGGCAGCCCTTCTTTTCGCAGCTGATCCACCGCTTCCTTGGCTGTCTCATAGCTGGAGCCAAGGATGAAGAGGGCGGCTTGGGCATCCTCCATGCCATATCCCTGGACGGCGCTGTACTGTCGTCCGGAGGCTCCGGCATATTCCTGAAATACTTGCGGTATGACGCGCCTCGCCTCTTCCATGGCAAGGTGCAGCTGATACTTATTATTCATGATATCCGGTTCATTCATATATGCGCCGATGGTAATGGGGTTTTCCGGGTCTAGCACATGATATGGGGCTGTGTAGCTCTCCCCCACAAAGGATCTCACATCCTCATCCCGCTCAAAAATCATGGCCACCCGCTCCTGATGGCTCGTAAAAAAACCATCGAAAGCGACAATAACAGGAAGTGCAACCGCTTCCGCAATTTTTAGGCCACAGAGATTCATGTCGTACACTTCCTGGGGGTTCTTGGCAAAAAGGATGACCCAGCCCGTGTTGAGCGTGTACATAATGTCGCTGTGATCCCCTTTGATGGACAGTGGGCCTGACACCGTGCGGCACGCCACATTCATCACCATGGGAAACCGGGTTCCCGATTGCACTGGAAGCTGTTCCAGCGCATATAACAGGCCATTGGCGCTGGTAGCGTTGAAGACCCGTCCGCCAGCTGTGCAGGCGCCATAGCAGATCCCCGCAGCGCTGTGCTCGCCGTCCGCCGGAATCATGTACACGTCAGAAAAACCGGCCGCTCTCAGCTCGTCCAAATACTCTGCGATCTTTGTGGACGGTGTAATGGGATAATACCCCATCACGTGATACCGTATCTGTTTGGCCGCCAAGGCTGCCAGCTCATTGCCACTGTGAAATACTCGTTTTTGTTCGTACATCGTTTCCTCCTGTGAAATCCTAATACTTTTCCTCATTCACGATGGAATTTGCGCCGGTATCTTCAAACTCCAACCGCTCAACAATCAGATCCTGATTCCGCACATGCTGTTTCCATATATCGTGCTCATACTCGATCCCTGCTGTAATCGCCTCTGTGGGACACACCTCCACGCACCGCAGGCAGCCTTTGCAATGGTGGTAATCCGGTCCGAGGTTGACCATGGCCGGCTTTCCCTTCCATTCGCCTTTGACAAATTGGTAGACCATATCCGGACAAGCCGTATCGCACATGCCGCACTGGATGCACTTTTCCCGGTGAAACAGCGGGACATAGCCTTCCCGGCTTGCCGATACATCATTGCTAACCGTCGAGCCGGCGGTCACAACGACGCCGCCCAGCGGCGCATTATCCCAGCCTAAACTGCGCCGCTCTTCTGCAAAGGGAACATAGGGATAGGTCTCGTCATTGGGGAAGGCTTTCGTCGTCCCCTCCTCAAACCCCCGGCGCAGCCCCCGGAGATTGCTGTCCAACATGGCGGGATACTTGCGCCCGACTGTTTCCCGGATGATCTCCTCCAAATACTCAAATGGAAGAAACCCAGACGCCTTACAGAGTGCGCCCAACATGATCATATTCATGCGGGTCTTCTCTTCCACTGTGATTTTCATTCCGTCAATACAGGTCAGGACGCCGCCGTGCATCTGAAAATCCCGGCGAATCTCGTCCGGCGCTTTGGCAGTGTTCACCACCACTGCTGTTTCCTCGTCCACGCCCGCTAAAACCCCAACCTTTCCCGCCAGCCGCTCATGAAAGATCCCCACGAGGTGCGGCTTCTCCACCGGACTTGAAATCCGAATCTCCTTATCTGGCTCTGCATACCGGATATAGGATTTGACCGGCGTCCCCCTTTTCTCAGACCCATAGCTGGCAAAGTTAGCCGTGTTATACCGCAGATAAAGCGCGCCTAGCTCGCCCAAAATTTTGCCGCTCAAATTTGCGCCCAGCCCTCCGATGCTTTCTAGGCGGATCTCGTAAAATCCATAGGCATTGGTTTTGGGAAGCGGAATGGTCTCATGCTGCATGTTTATACCTCCTGCGTTCTGTTTGATAGGTAGTATTTCCAGAAGGCGCAATTTTATTAGAAAACTCGCGTTTCCTGCGTTAAAAAAAGCAGCCGCCGACAGCGGCTGCCCTGAGGCATAACAACTTTAATTTTTGATTTCTTTTCGGCTAAAGGTCATGAAACACAGGAGGATTGAAACAGCCCAGTACGCGAGTATGGTCAAAATTGACTGTCCTGCGCTGGCATAGGGCGCTGACACTGTGTTGGTCACATATTGCATCAAGTCGAAATTGCCGAACAGTACAAATTTCAGCGGTGCAAACGGATAGATGGCGGAATAAAAAATTCGGACACCCATGGGGCCAACCAGCGCGGCGAACAGGCTCAATCCGATGGACAGCGCACTGGATCGGCTGACGGTTCCGATGAGAAGCGCGATAGTCCCCATGACGAGCGCTTCCAACAGCCCCACCCCAAAGCCTAAAGCCGAAAAAGCCAAGAAGGGAATGGATACAATTCCGCTGCCCGTATAACTCATATAAGCGGGTGTGGCGACACTGGAATGAAACACTATGGACCCGGCCAAGGTAGCGCCGACAAAGAAAACAAAGGTACACGCGAATAAAACCAAATACAGCGTGATGATCTTCGAGGCCATGAGTTTATCCCGCTTATAGGGATATAAAATCCAGCTTTTCACCGTACCCATGGAGAATTCGCCGGCGGTCAGCGTGCCTCCTAAGATGATTCCAATCAAAACCACCAGCGGCATTAGGGAAACCATGACATTCATATAATCGGAAAAGGTCTCCCCCTCCTCGACGATTTGGTATAAATCGAGGGATATCTCCTGGTTGGCTAGGGCGTACTCATCTGCGGCCACCTCCGCCTCCCGTGTGCGGTTGTAAGATTTCTGTGTCTCTGTCAGGTAACTAGGTTCTCTCTGGGCGGAATACTTTGATCGGACCAAATACTCTTTGTTTTGCTGAATCCGGCCAATGGCGACGCTTTTCCAGTTATCCTTCGCCTGAGGCGGCACATCGCAGGATACATACCGCTCCAAAGCTTCCAGCTGTACCCCATAGATCTCCCGCTGCTCGTCGGTGGCAGTGTTGAAAACCGAATTGTATTCTTCCCGCAGTGCCATCAATTGACTCTGATTATACTGCCGGTAATCCTCCTCCTGAATCTGTTTTATTAGCGCCTCATTCCTCATCTGGATTTCGGCTATGGCATCCGCCCCCGACTCGCCCGTCCAGGTAAAATTATAGTCTTCCGGATTCTGGCCCTCCTCCAGCAGAGCAAGCAGCGTCTGGTTATAAAAGTATTCGTATATAAGGGGATAGCGCCAATCCCCATTCTGGATATCCTCCTGCAGCTGATACTCCATGGCCATGATGGAGATCTGGCTGCTCCGCTTCTGCGCCTCCCGCTCCTGCTCGGTCATCCACTCCCACTGATCGATGGATTCCACATACTCCTGTTCTATCAAAATCTGCTCCCTAATCTCTTCTTTCCAGTCTCTATCGGAATATGAAGCTACCGCTTTCAGCAAAACTGCAAAGCCAAAGCAGATCAACAGCAGAAGCACCGGCAGAACGATGAACAGCCTGCGTTTCCGAAGCTTAAAGAGTTCACTCCGAATCAATTTAAGCAAATTCCATCGCCTCCTGTCCCCGTCAGCTCCATGAACGCATCCTCCAGCGTCTCCTTTTGTTCCCCCACCTCATAGACATCCACATCGTTGAGAACCAGCATCCGATTCAGCTGGCCGGAATCTAGCGCATCGCCGTCCACCAGGAGCACATCCTCCTGCACCTCCACTGCAATATCCGTGAACTGTGACTCCAAAATCTGGACCGCCTCCCGGGGCTGGCCAACCCTCAGACGAATCTTTCCATACGGCGAGCGCTGTAGCGCCTGGGCGCTGGAGTCTGCCACCAAGCTTCCGCCGCGCATAATGCCAACGCGGGTGCAGAGAAGACTCATCTCCGACAAAATGTGGCTGGATACCACGATCGCCATGCCCTCCTTTGCCAGATTCTGTAGGATTCCTCTCAGATCCTTGATACCTGCCGGATCCAGGCCATTGGTCGGCTCGTCCAACACCAGCAGCTTCGGCCGGTGCAGAATCGTCTGGGCAAGTGCCAGCCGCTGCCGCATTCCCAGAGAATAGCGCTTTACTTTGTCGTGAATCCGACTCTGTAGGCCGGTCTGTTCTATGACTTCGTGAAGTCGCCCCCGCTCAATGCCCGCATGGAGCATAGCGGTCAGCTTTAAGTTATCATACCCCGACATATACAGATAGTGTGCCGGATTTTCCACAATCGCACCCACCTCTCCCATGGCCGCCTCAAATTCCTGCCCGATGGCATGTCCACAGATCAAAATGCTGCCTGCGTCCACGCGCAGATGGCCGACAATCATCTTGATCAGCGTTGTTTTCCCAGCGCCATTGGGTCCCAGCAGCCCAAAGATCTCTCCCTCTCCCACAGACAGCGAAAACTGTTCCACCGCCGCTTTGCTGCCAAAATATTTGCTCACGTTCTCAACCGATAGAATGGATTCCATATACAGACTCCCCTCTTGATATCCCTATTGGTAGTATATCGTGTTTTATTTTATCTGACAAGATGTTTTTCGATTTATTAAAAAACGTATAGGTTTTGAAAGAATTCGACGAAAACTTGCGCTGTGCGTCCCTATATGATAAGATAGCAGTGGCATACGATGTTTTTTGGATTGTGGTGCCAAAAGGAGGCTTACACATGAACGTATACGACGCAGCGGTTCATCGCCGCTCCATCCGCAAATTTCAACAGATTCCTCTGGCGCGAACTGCCATCGAGAGGTGGATCAATGCGGCCAGACTGGCGCCCCAGGCCGCAAATCTTCAGCCTGTCAAATATCTCGTGGTCGATGAGCCCACCCTGTTAAATCCCGTATTCGATGCGACAAAATGGGCGGCCTACCTGTACCCGGACCACACTCCGGAACCTGGTCAGCGGCCCGTGGCCTATGTGATACTGCTCATCGATACCCAGATCAAGACCGCCGGGTATGACACCGACGCGGGCGCCTGCGGAGAAAACCTGATTCTGTGCGCGCAGGGAGACGGCGTCGGCAGCTGTTGGCTCGGCGCTCTGAATCGGCCGGCGCTGGCTCAGCTCCTGAACATATCGGACCGCTTTCTCATTCACTCCGCCATCGCTCTCGGGTACCCTGACGAAAGCCCCGTTACCGAACCTATGTCCGGCGATGCGATCCAATACTATGAAGACAGCGCGGGTACGCTGCACGTTCCCAAGCGGTCTTTCTCAGACCTGGTCTTTTATAATCACGGCTGACCGAAAAAATACCTCCAACGTAGATCTGTCTACCTTGGAGGTATTGCCCTCTAACTTTCATACGGCCTGTGAAATTTAAGAATCGGTCTGTGCTTGCGTTCTCACGGCGGTTTCCAACAGATCCGGCTCCAGTTTATAGTAGGCCAACTGCTTTGTCGCCAGCGCATAGTCCTTCGAGTTCATTATGACGCTGATATAGGATTCCTCACCCAGCTGAAAATAGGAGACCAGACAGCGGCCCGCCTCTCCCGTGTAGCCGGTTTTCCCGCAGATATACTGGATTCCCTCCAAAGTATCTGTTCCCCGCATGTACACATTGGTGCTGTTCCACGTATAGTGATGTTCATTGTCGCCGCCGTTCTCTCTGGTGATGGTACAGCTGTACGTAGGCGTCTGCATAATCTCCATGACCGTGGCATTCTCCGTCGCCGCTCTCATAATCAGAGACACATCCCTGGGCGTCGTATAGTGATCCTCATTGTGCAACCCATGAGGATTTGCAAAATGCGTGTTGTTCGCTCCCAACTCTGCCGCCTTCTGGTTCATCATACCGGCAAAGGTGGCCACATCGCCTCCGATATACACGGCGACTGCCGTAGCCGCATCGTTGGCAGAGTACAGAAGTGTGGCATACAGCAGATCCCGCAATGTACACACGTCGCCTTCTTCTAAATATGTGAGCTTACTTCCCTCTTCATAGCACCCTTCCAGCTGGCCAACCGTAACCGTGTCATCCAGATTTCCATTCTCTACGGCCACCAATGCCGTCATGATCTTGGTCATAGACGCCGGATATAACTGCTTATCCGCATTTTTCTCATACAGGACATTGCCCTGCATGTCCACCAGATAGGCGCCATCCGCTGTAAATGAGTCTTCAAACATGAGCGTCTGCGTCTTGACCTTCGCCTGGTTAATCTTCTCCAGATCAAAGGACGCGGTCTGAAGTGCAAGTCCGGCGGTGGACTCGTCATCCACGCTCTGGTGCATCGGAGATCCTGCAAATACCACCCCGCATTCCTGATTGTAAATCCACCGCGATACGATGCCGGCAGAACACGCCAATATCATCACAAGCATGACGCTGACGATGAGGGCGTGTCTGTTTTTTTGTCTATTCCGGCGGCCATACCGCCTATCTTCTCTGCGCATTGTAGCCCTCCCTTGCTGACGGTTTCCCTCTTATTGTACCCCACATTGACGTGTCTGTAAACCCAAAAATTACGTCAGCCAAAAAGAACAAATTTTTACAATGCCCTGAACACCTACGCTCCGCAGAATTCGCAAAAATGCGACTCTGCGGAGCGTTTATATTGTCTTGAATTTTGTATTAAAGTATCTGTACCCGAAAGGCCGTAGTCTGTGGCGGTATGCTCAATGTCTGAAAATCGGCATGCGTTACTTCAACCAACTGTCCGGGGCGCAAGGCCTGCAGCGGAATACGCCTGCCATTTCTGTCTAAAATCACTGTCTCATTCGTGACCGTGAATCTCATTTGGCTGCTGATATCGCGGGGATCTCCCACAAGAAAAACATTATTTCTCGGATCGACACGGATAATCCGATCGGTCCTTGTTCTTGAGGGCGGAGCCGGCGGTTGCGGATTCTGCCCTCTCCGCAGCACGACGATCTGGACAGCATTGGTCTGCGGGGGCCGACTGCTCGGCAAAAATGGGAAAAAGTCAACATCCAGCCACATCCCGGGGCGGATCTCTTGCAGTCCCACTGGCAAACCGGTTTGATTTCGGATGAGTGTATTGTTCGTTACATTGAGCCTCAGAAGTTCGATATAGGTCATGTTATTTTGTCCTCTGACCGCATAGGAAATGAGGATAGTACCGGTTCTTCTTCCACTGTCCCTGTTGACTTCCTCGACCAATGCATTTTTAATGTGCCAGATAAATCTGTCACGTGTTATTGTTCCACGAGAATCTGCGCCTATGGCATTCATGGGCAACCTCCATCCATATTATTGTCATGTCTCAGTATATGTCGTGGCAACTCCCCATGTGTCAGAAATCGAAAGAAAAGACAAAGGAGCGCTCCTCCCCCTTTGGAAAAAGCGCTCCTTGTTCCTCCAACCCTATTCGTGCATGTCCAGGTCATCATCGGCGTCATCCGTCAAATATTCACGGCCCGATACCCGTTTGCGGTCCCGCTCCTGCTCCACGAGATCGGACAGCAGATCCTTGACAAAGCCCGGGCGCTTTACACTCTGGATGTCGAATTCAGGCGTTGACTTATCCGCCGAACAGCAGTGAATTGTTCCCACTCCAAAGATTCGCTGCCCGAAGGATCGCTTCAATGTCAAGTCCATAATGCGGTAGAGGCGTACCTCCTCCTCCCGAATGCTGAACAGACCCGTCCGAATGAGCAATTTCTCCGATGTAACCATGTACTTTGTAAAGGACCAGGGCAAGCCGAACAAAGTCCGCTTCCGA
>JAHZBS010000080.1 GCA_019423265.1 Clostridiales bacterium | reverse complement strand
GGATCAATTTGGTCTTCTCCTTATTTTGGGGATTTGTCGCCCTTCTGTGGACACGCTATATCTATCCTGGACTCTCCAACCTTATTGAGCGCATTCCCAACCGCGTAGGAATCGTCGTAACCTGGGCGCTCTTTGCATTTCTCGTATATGACATCCTGGTGTCCGCGGCCGCGGTGGGCCGCATGAGCGCCCGCCATGTGGGAAGACCGGCGGCCAACGGAGTGGAAGCCTATCTAGATGAACATTTTCCCGATGAGCGCTTGCATGAAATCTACCCCAGCATGAAATTTGTCGACACGACAAAATAGCGGTCTCCGGGTCCGGATCCCCGAACAGTTGACTTTCAGGCATTTCTATGCTATCATGCAACTAGTTTATTGTTCCACATACAGATTTTGCCGGTGTGTACATCCGCCGGCTATTTCTAAGGCCGAACCCGCTTCCGCCTGACAACGAATGGAGGAATTATCATGCATTTAGAAACCCAATGCCTGCACACTGGATATGAGCCTGGCAACGGTGACCCCAGGGCCCTGCCCATTTACCAGAGCACCACCTATAAATATGATTCAACGGAACATGTGGGTCAGCTTTTTGATCTGAGTGTCCCCGGCCACATGTATTCCCGGATCTCCAATCCCACGGTGGCGGCCGTGGAAGAAAAGATTGCGGCGCTTGAGGGCGGCGTAGGCGCTCTTTGCACGTCCTCGGGACAAGCGGCTACCCTCATCGCCTTGCTGAACATCCTATGCTCCGGAGATCACTTTATCAGCACCTCCACCATCTATGGCGGTACCATCAATCTCTTCGCCGTGACCATGAAGCGCATGGGGATCGAGGTAACCTTTGTGGACCCCAACGCATCGGAGGAGGAGATTCAAAAGGAGTTCCGCCCCAACACCAAGGCCGTATTCGGAGAGACCATCGCCAATCCCGCCATCGTAGTGCTGGACATTGAAAAATTCGCGCGCATCGCCCACGCCAACGATGTGCCGCTCTTTATCGACAATACCTTTGCCACCCCGTTCCTGTGCCGCCCCTTTGATTTTGGCGCGGATATCGTCATCCATTCCACGACGAAATATATGGACGGTCATGCGGTCCAAGTTGGAGGCGCGATCGTCGATAGCGGCCGTTTCGACTGGACCAGCGGAAAATTTCCTATGTTTACAGAGCCGGATGATTCCTATCACGGCCTGATCTACACAAAAGACTTTGGAAATGCGGCCTTTATCACCAAGGCGCGGGTCCAGCTTATGCGCGATCTCGGCTCCTGCATGACAGCCAACGCCGCGTTTCTCCTGAATCTTGGCCTTGAAACGCTCCCCCTGCGCATCGCAAAACACAGTGAAAATGCCGATGTGGTGGCCCATTATCTCGCATCCTGCGATAAAATTGCCACGGTGTATTATCCCACTCTGGAGGGGGATCCCTCCTTTGACCTGGCGAAACACTACCTGCCCAAGGGTTGCAGCGGCGTCATCGCCTTCACTATAAAGGGCGGCCGGGATGCAGCGGTCCGATTTATCGATAGCCTGAAACTGGCATCCCTTGTGGTACATGTGGCGGATATCCGGACATGCGTTCTGCATCCTGCCAGCTCCACCCACCGGCAATTGACCGACGAACAGCTGGTGGCAGCCGGGATCAATCCGGGGTTGATTCGATTCTCCTGTGGTCTGGAGCATGTCGATGACATTCTGGAGGACATCCGCCAGGCGCTAGAACAGGTATAAGTGAGACAGAAATCTCCAGCCATATATCGACGGCTGGAGATTTTTTTCATAGCTGTGGCGGCCCTATTTCGAGTTCATAATGTTTTGCAGGACCTCTTCCCAATACACGGAACCGAAAGCCCTCTCGGTCTGCACGGCCATATACTCGAGTTTTTCCTTTAGATGGGGGAAAGCACAGATCCGCTCCATCGGATCGGCAAAGCCGTACACATCCGGATCATAATATTCGTTCAGCAGATCCTCTACAAGAGTCGCCCTGTCCTCATAGGGCGTCACCGTGGAGTAGATCTGATCAAAATATACGGTATCGCTCTTGGTCCGGTCGTTATCCCACGGGATTACGTATTCCAACATGGACTCATTCTCGTAATAGTTGTCAAAATCGAAACAGTACAAGAAATTGGCCGGATTGAATTCCGACCAGCTAAGGTCACTGAACGCTTCGTCGAATTCATTTGTTATTCTCTGCTCCACCGCATGCCACAGCTCGTGGTGTACTGTCATGAGCGCATCGATGTCGAGAACGACGTTATACCACGCGCCGTACTGATAGTGCAGCCCGCCGGCAGTGCCGCCGTTTTCATTCACCATGTCGCGCACGATGAGGAAGCGGACGCCTCCCTCCCCGGCATAGTTTTTAAAGGCGTCGAAAAAGCCCTCCGGATAATAGTCGAGTGAGCGGCGCAGGGTATTCAACGCCTCGGTGAGCTCCCCCGCAGAGTTAGAGGAGTCTCCGGTGTCCTCGGTGGAGACGATGGAATACGAGCCGCTGGGTGCCGCGTCAAGGCATTCGTCTCCCAGCAGGATCCGCACGCCGAAATCCTGTTCGATGGCATCCGCACTCTCCCGCTGATGTAAAAGCTCTTGGGAAAGAGGATGGAGCTCCGGGTCAGCAGCCGATCCCGCATAGCGTTCGAGTGTTTCCGCCATCTCCACCGCCTCCGGATGGATCAGAACCAGGCGCGAATGACTGCCCTCATCCGACAGAAAGCAGGCTCCGACGATGATACTTCCGCAGTCCTCAAGGTACTCCGGCACGATAAACGAGGCCCCTTCCAGCTCCGCTGTAGGAGCGGACAGGTCCCCCCGGGCCGCATTCAAAATGTAAAACCTGGAACTGATGGATACGGAAGATGCGGGATTCTCATCATCGCAGGTGAATACAGAGCTTATGCAATACTCCGTTCCCGAGAAAAAAGTGCAGTCCACTCCATCCGGAAGCCGAAAGGATACGGGATCGCTCCCACCCGGAAGATCGCAGACCGTGAGCGTATTCACACTATCCACCAGACTCCCCTCATCGTCGTATCGGTCGTCTGAATCCATCGACACGAGCTTTTCCCCTGCAAAGCTATAATTGGAAAAGGGACCGGAATACACAAACCTTCCCGCTGCCTCGGAATAGACCGCGGTCCCAAAGAAGTCAGTATCATTGGCAAGAGTTACGGATGTGATCACACGACCCTGCCCGGAATCGTATGAGAAAACGTCCACATCAAACGGAAAGGTGATGGCGCTCTCACCGGCTCCGTCAAAGTCAATGCGCCGTATCTCGTGGTCTGAAATGGAATATAGGCAGTCATCTTCAACGTCGGCCTGAATGATTCCCTCGGGCGCTGTAAAAGAATGGGCAAGCTGCATATCGGGCCCATAGACATGGACTGCCTCATCCATATAGTCCAAAGTCACAAAGGCTCCGTTTTTGCGGACGCACAGAAGCTGTTCGCCTGCGTCGTATTCTGATTCAAAGACGATGCTATCTTCGGCAATATCGATAACATATAAGCGCACGTGGGAATACGATCCTTCGTTAAGTTCGTTCACGGGGACTCCGCATACGAGCGCGGCGCGGTTTTCGCCGGCAGGGCGTATGCACAGTATCTCGCCCTGCACGTCAAGGCATGTAAGAGAGACGACCGCCTCCGCCGGGGGGACCGTCACCGGCGGCGCGGACGAATCCTCCCGCGGAGCGTCAGAGCTCTCCCACGAAGTGTCGGAACCGACAGATTGCTCTGGCTGCCGTTCTCCCGCCTTCCCGCAGGATACAAGTCCCATCCCAACAGCGATGGCTAAAAGAAAAGCGACCAGATGAAATGTGTTCACACCTTTTTTCATCATAACCTCCATTCCGGAGCGTTAGCGACGAGGCTAACTTCTGCCATGAGAGCTATTTGTGACGCCCCGGCACAAATAGCTCTATTTTGCCTTGTCCCCAATCTTGTACAACAATTCGCGCGCGTAGCTGTAGAATCCCGGCTCACCGCGGATCACCTTATAGGAGACTTTGTTGACATCTTCCCCCTGCAACACGGTCAGACTGCTGACGTGACTGCCTTCCACCGCTTCATTGATATAGGCGGCGCCGCTGGCCAGGTCATAGATATGCGTCACCCAGATCCCACGGATCGCCTTTACCTTGAGGGAGCACAGTACAATGCGGCTGATATACAGGTTTTCCATGGGCGACGTCCCTGTGATCGGCTCATTGAGCAAAATCATGCCATCCTTCGACAGTCCTTCCAGATTCCGCCGCACCGCCTTTAATTCCTGACCCAGCTTTCCATTGTGTAGCTCTTGATCCTCCTCCTGGGAAAAAACGGTCACCAACTCTGCCGCCGGGCTGATGGCCGCCGCATTGGCCGGCACCGGCCATCCCAGCTGAAACAGCACCTGGGCCATCCCCACGGAGCGGAGAAAGGTTGTCTTCCCGCCTTGGTTGCGCCCTGTGAGGATAAAAAGCTCGCCGCCATCCTGAAACGCAATATCATTTTGAACCACTGTCCTCCCCCGATCCTGGCGAAGCAGCGGCAAGTAGTACAGCCCTTCACCTCGGAAAGATTTCATCTCCATGGGCTCGATCTGTGCAAAGCAATACGCCGCGCCGTGCTTTTCCAGCGTTCGGCAATACTCCACGGCGTGGAGATAAAAGGATAGGTCTGTGCGCAGTTCAATAAAATCGCCGGCTATTGCGTACAAGTATTGATAAAACCTCTTTTTCAGCGCCGTAAAATGATCCTTCAAGTATTCGTTGGCCGCAATGCTGAGCGCCCATACATGGCTGCGGTCGGCTGACGGGTTATATTCCCCGTCCACAGTTTTGTCCAGCGTCTGTAGCTCGGGCACCTTACAGGGCTGCCGTTTATCCCTCCCCGCATCGCCTCCAAGCAGCGCTCTCTTGTAGCGCTCCCCATGAACCGCCGCTAAACCCCCGGATTCCACGCGCCCTTCCTCGTCGAGCCGAAATAAAAAGGTAAAGGATTGGGGCTCCTCCACGCCGGAAGCAAGCTCCCTCCACGCGGTCTCAAAGTCATAGGAAAAGTTCTGCTCCTCATTTTTTTGCACGATCTGCAAGAGCTCTCCCAATTGGGGAGAAGAAAAGGATTCTTTCGCCGCATTCAGCGTCTCGCCCATTTCACCCAGGAGGCTTCTGTACTGTTTAATCAGAGATAATTCCGAAAATACTTCAGCGGATAGCTGCTGCATACGGCCTGGCACCTGGAGGGTACAAACCGCTCGCACAAAATCATAGAGCTTGCGCATACTCTCCGCAACCTCCGGATGTGCCAGCAGGTCCTGGATGACAAGATTGCGCTGCCGGATGACATCCCCATCCGTAGTCAAAAGGGAAGTCCACGCTTCCTCTCCCTCCTCCGCGTCGCAGAATTCGCTCATCAACTGTTCGAGCATCAAATCATGGATACATTCGGGCGATAGCACGAGGCGGTGTTCATCACTGGCCGCCCCCAATAATAGTCCCATGGAGGTCCCTCCTTTATTCAAATAGCGATCGCTCGCTAACGTCCTTTTGGTATCGCTGTGCCTGCTCCCGCAGAGCGGGGTCCGCAATGAGCTTCTCAAGGGAAATGCCAAAGCTATCCGCTACATCGGCGGCATAGCTTGTCTTGGACGGCTCCCGCTCGACGACCCGGTACAGATTCTTGAGCACGTGGGCGTCCTCCCTGCGCGTGATGGTGACAAGACTGCGGAATTTCCGCTTTTTCTCCCCTGAAAGCGTCTGCTCCAGCGAAAAGTAGATATCATGCATATGGGTTACCATAAATCCGGTAACACCAGTATTGATGAAATGTACAATCCACTCCACACACAGGGAAATCGCCTCAATAGGGTTGGTGCTTGTCAGCGGTTCATTGAAAAACACCATCGATTCCGAATCCGCCTCCTGGAGGATCGTATGGATCCGCTGCACCTCCAACCCCATTCTGGAATAGCGGAGATCCTCATCCTCCTCCCCGGAAAAGAGTGTAAACATCGCCTTGACCGGCGTAAAGCGCATGGAGGCGGCTGGCACAAAAAATCCTAACTGCGCTAAGATACATGCTTGACCCACGGATTTCAGATAGGAAGTCTTGCCAGAGTGGTTTGCGCCTGTGATCATGGCAAAGCTTCCGTATTCCATAGACACATCATTCTCCACCACCGGTTCTCCGCTCATCAGCGTCAAGCGCGGATACATCAGCTGCGAAATCTGAAGGGGGCCGCTGCCAAGGGCCGGCCGGCACAGGCGGCACCCCTTTTGCTTTGCCGCCTGAATGAGCCGCAGCCCCATCCGCAAAAATTTGAAATCCTCATTTAAAGCGATGAGCCCCTGGCAATCCGGCAGTACCAATTTATCTAGCTCTTTTTTTAGCCGGGCCAGCCTTTTTGACCAGCGCTTTTCAACCTGCTTAACAAGGTATGACTCAAGCTGCGCGCTTTGACTCAGCACGGGGAAGGGAACTAAGTCCTCTAAGCTGTTTGGCAAGGCTTGTCCCGGGGAAGTCTCCCGGATAAGCGATTCAACCGGCCCGGCGTCCTCGTCCACCGCCGCCACCTGAATGCTATCGAGGCCGCTTCCGGGGACATAGTTGAACCCTACGTAGACGTCCTTGGGCAGCCGGAACCATTCCTTTGCCGCCTCCAACAGCCTGACGTCATTTTGAAAGTCCGAGCTCTGGGACAGCGCTGTTATCTGCCGCTTAAGGTTGAGAAGCCGCGGTGACGCAAATTCATCCCTGCCCAGAAGCTCATCCCGCAGCATGGCGACGCAAGTACTATACTGTAACGCTCCATGCCATGCGGCGATAAGTCTGTAGATTTCCTCTCCGGACGTCTGCGACCGCTCCATCATATATTGGAGACGGGTGATCCCGTCAATACTCTTCGTAAGCCGCTCCTCGATATCCGCCATCCGCCTAAAGTCTTCTAAAATTCCGCTTCTCTGGTCGATCTCATCCGGATCTGCCGTGAGAAAGCACACGATTGCATCCCCATCCCATTGCTTGTCCTCACCGGATATGGTCAGAGTCGAAAGGAGCTTATCCACTTCCAAATCTGTGACCGCGTCCTTCCAGCTCGCCGGTTTGGTCACCGTTTTTGAAGTGTCAATCAGCCTATCCAGCATTGCTGCCTCCATTCTGCCGCATCAGGCGGCTTTCTTTCTCTCACTATATACGATTATAGCCTGATTCTCCTTATTTGACAAGTAAAAAGAACAATTATATAGGACAGAAAGATGCCACCAATCACAAAAGGGATTGGTGGCATCGATTATTTTATATAAGGCCTATTTCACGTTTTCTTTAGCCGCCGCGTTGGCCAGCGCTCTGGACTTTTCCGCATCCTGCGCCATTTCCTCCACGGTTCTCTCGTGAAGCCGAACGGCGCCCCGATAGCCCTCCTTTACCGGGAGCACATGTCCGGAGGCAAAGTACTCCTTCGCCTTCTCGATAGCCTCCGCATACTGGGGCAGCCATTGTGCCTGCGCGATCAACATCTCGTCGATCATCTGGGAGATCTCATCGGGATAACACACTGCGCCTGTCAAAGGATCCATCATCGCCGCCTGTTTTAGCAGCATGGCGTCGCCAGACACCGCCGCCTCAACCGCTAATCTCTGAACCCAGATGGACTGCGAGCATACAGCCGCACAGCCAAGAGGCAGATCCCCCACCTTTGGCACTGAGATCCCGTTGCCATCCACGTAGCACGGCACTTCCACGACGCACTCCCACGGCAGATTTGTAATGCAGCCCTCGTTCATGACATTGAAATGCCCCCGATACCGCCGCCCCGTCTCCAGGCTCTCGATGATATAGGAGCCGTGCTCTTGCCCCCTGCACGAGCCGTCATACTTCTTGGGCTCCTCCCGCAGCAGCTGTGGAAAATCGACTTCAAACCAGTTTCGCCCCTCGCGGCAGACCCGCAGATAACCGGCCGTCTCCCCCAGGATCCAGGAAGAGGTATCGATCCAGTCCGCTATTCGCTCCGGCCTCTTCCGGTACCAGGACACGTACTCTGACAAGTGGCCGTTGGATTCGGTGGAATAATATCCAAAACGCCGCAAAATGTCAATGCGCACTTTCTCCTGCTTGGCCAAATCCGGATTCTTTGAGAATCCCTCCAAAAGTTTGCCGGTCATCTCTTCCCCATGGTATTTCACCGATATGTACCATGTCTGATGATTGATGCCCGCGCATATAAAGTCCAGCTCATCCCTGGGAATGCCTAAGACCTCGGCAATTTGGCTTTCCCCATGCATCTCGCCGTGGCAGAGTCCGATGGTCTTCACTCCCCCGTACTTGTTGCAGGCCCACGTCACCATAGCGTTAGGATTTGAATAGTTGAGCAGAAGAGCGCCGGGCAAGGCCACCTCCCGTATGTCCTTGCAGATGGCCAGCAACTCGATAATGGTCCTCTGCCCGTACATGATACCGCCTGTACACAGCGTATCGCCCACACACTGGTCAACGCCGTATTTCAGAGGGATCTCCACATCCAATTCAAAGGCGTCCAAAACCCCCTGCCGAATACAATTGATAATGTATTTCGCCCCCGCAAAAGCTTCCCTCCGATTGGTGGTCGATTGGATTCTCGTCGGTATGCCGTTAGCCTCCAAATCCCGCTGGCAAAGCTGCGTCACCATACTGAGATTGTGCTCGTTAATGTCCGTAAAGGCAATCTCAATGTCCCGAAATTCAGGCACTGACATCAGGTCCGTCAAAAGTCCGCGGCAGAATCCCAAACTTCCAGCGCCCACAAAAGCAACTTTAAAACTCATGGTCTCTCTCCTCCTTGTCCGTGATGGGCCTATTATATCCTATGTCAACGGCCAGTGGGGAAGTTTCCGGACTCTCCGATTACGAAATGCAAGGTTTTGTAGTATTTTATTTGTTGGAGCGCTCCTTGACAACGGCCGGCGATTCTACTATAATTACAAAAAAAAGGAGAGGCGCCCATGAGTCTTTTTGACAAGGCAATCTATGTCCATGTCTCCGCCTACTACGGTATCGATTATAAAACTTTCTCCATGCCGCTCCACTCTCACAAGCGGTGTGAGATCATGTATATTGCGCAGGGACAATGCCGCATTGATACGGCGGATTCCTCCGCGATTTTTCGTGAACATGACTTTATCTTCCTGGACGAGAACGTTCAGCACTCTCTGAACGTGAAGAATGGCCGCTGCAAGATTTTCAACTTAGAATTTGCGTGTAGCCACAGCGCCACCTCCCTCTCCATCTCGAAACTATGTCAGGCAGATGAGACGTTTCGCCAGTTCATGGCAAAACCGAGGCCCTATGTCTCCGGAACGGATTCCTCCAGCCTAGGCAGCGCCATGCGGGATTGCGTCGCGGAACTGGCGCAGCACGGCGATGCAACCTATCTGTTTACGCTGCTCTTTCAGCGGGTTTTGCTGGAGCTCGCCCGCTGCGTACAGCACAACATCCCGTCGAAATCCATGGGGTACATCAACTGCGCAGAATCTTTCATCCAGGCCCACTTTCAGGAGGAACTGCGGGCGGAGGATATCGCCAGGGCCGCCGGCATCCATCCATCCTATTTGCAGGTTTTGTTCCACCGACACTTTGGATGCGGCATCATGGCCCATGTCAACCGCCACCGCCTAGCGACGGCCCGCCTACTGCTTCAGAATACGGACCGCGGGATCGAGACGATTGCGGCGGACGTTGGATACAACAGCCGTCAACACTTTGGCAGCGCCTTTAAAAAAGCGTTCAACGTAAGCCCGCAGGAATATCGGAAATTATACGGCGTCAGGCTTTAAACCGGCGTCAGGGCAGTAGGCTCAATAATATGTCCGCCTTGATCACATAAAAAAAGCCCCCGCAGGATTGCCCCCCACGAAGACCGTCGCTCTCTTTTCCTCAATACACCGGCCTGTGAAATGTCTCGAGAACTCCGCAGTGCTTATCATACCAGATAACAACGTACGCCTCCCGATACCGCGGCGGTATCAGCGTCAACGGCCACATGTGCCGCAAAATCG
>JAHZBS010000008.1:23353-29382 GCA_019423265.1 Clostridiales bacterium | reverse complement strand
CGTCCTCTCCTTCCGCTTCGCCTTCCCTCTCAGACCGCTCCGCTTCCGGCTTTTCTGCGCCTTTTCTCAAGCGCGTTTATTATATTACCACATTCCCAGACGAATGTCAACAGCATTTTGCATTTTTTTATTATTTTTTGTGTATGTGTTAAAATGAAGTGAACCAAAAAAAGAAGAAAAGTCAAGGCCGATGTGGTATAATGAATTCACCACAAACCATTACCCCCAAAGGACTGACTTCTCATGAATAGAATAACACAAGAAGCCCAGAAACGTCAAGCAGTCGTCGAAGACGCCCAGAAATATGGACAGAGTTATGCTAGCCGGAAGTACGGCGTAAGTCTGAGCAGTGTCAAACGGTGGTGCAAACGATACGACGGTACATGGCAATCTCTGAAGGAAAGATCTCATCGGCCCAAAAGTCATCCGGCGCAGCATACGGCGGAAGAAGAAGCCATCATACGGGAAAGCGTGAAGCAGTCTTATTTCCGGTATGGCTGGGAGGGAGCCTATATGACAGCTAAAGAAGCAGGGTATACCAGAAGCTACAGCGGGTTTATCTATGCGGCCAAAAGGATGGGGCTGTGCGGAGGCAAGGCAGAAAAGCGGCGTCCAAGGAAGCAAGAGCGCCGGTATCCAGAGCTAACGGTTCCGGGAGAGAAGGTACAGATCGATGTCAAAGAGGTGCCGTATTGCAGCCTGAAGGGAGAGGCGAAGCGAGAAGGGAACCCCTTGTATCAATGGACAGCAATAGATGAATGCACGAGAGTCCGGTTCGTGTACGGATATGAAGAACACACGCCAGAGAATTCTGTCAAGTTTCTAAAGCAGCTACAGAAAGCGTTTCCCTTTCGGATACAAACGATACAGACAGATAATGGCCCAGAATTCACATACAAGTATATCAGCGAGACAAAGGAATCGCCATTCACCAAGGAGGTGAGAGCCGCGGGCATAGTGCATAAACTGATTGCGCCGAGAACGCCATGGCACAATGGAAAGGTAGAAAGAAGTCACCGAAATGACCAGAGATATTTCTATGATTGGGAGAAATTTTCCAGCGTAGAGGAACTGAATGAAAAGCTAAAGAGACACCTGGAATGGAGTAACAGGAAACCGATGAGGACACTGGGCAACAAAAGCCCGCTGCAAATACTGGATGAAAAGCTGGCTGTGGCCAAGGCCCAGGCGTAGGTTTTGTAATAGCCGCATCGAAGATGCAGGCATTACAAAACCTGTATTACCACTCGGGTTTTTCCTTCCTCTTTTGGGTCACATCTATTTACACCGCAGAATTTTGCATTTTTTTATTATTTTGCTGCGGATCACACTAAAATTTTCCAAATGATCAGATCGTCCGTCTACTATCATTGCACATGAAACTTATTTTATTCACTATCTTCCAAAATTATTCTAAAAAATGGCAGGACACAGTAACTTCTGTGCCCCGCCGCCGTGCAGTTCGTTAGTCCCGATCGTTCAAGAGTATCGCCAATTTTTCCATTTCCTCATAATATTCCTGGGGCAGCGAGCCATCCGCCTTAGGCCCCACATTGATCAGCATATTTCCGCCCCACTCTCTCACAAGCTTATAGCTGTCATAGACCCACTTCGCCGGGCGGTATCCTGTGGTTCGGTTACAGTATGCCCATCCGCAGTGTTCCGGCCATATATGGCAGTGCTCCCAAGGCCCTTCGGGCTTTTTCTCCGGAAGACGGCATTCAAATTGGCTGTTGTAATCTCCGACATGATAGAGGCGGTCGTTGACCACAATGCCCGGCTGCGCCTGCCGTATCTCTTCAATTGTAATCGTTTTGGACAGATCGCTTGTCGTCCCATCAAACCACAGGAGGTCGATCTTCCCATAATTGTGTAGGAGTTCCCGAACCTGACCATTCACATAAGCTATGTACTGATCTTCCAACTCAGGCGGCTCCTCCGGCAGCTTGTCAATGACGTTGAAGTCCATGTCCAACAGCGGCGCGCCGGAATCAGGCTTGCCAAAGCTGGCAAAGTTGTAGGACAGATAGTGGCGGTGGACATACCAATCCGGGGGCGAATAATACAGCCCCACCTTCAAACCGCACTTTCTGCAAGCTTCAATATATTCTCGCACCAAATCCCGTCCGCCCATGTACTGTTTGGTGCTGAAATCGCCATACTCGGACGGCCACAGGGCATATCCGTCATGATGCCGCGTCGTCAGCACCGCATAGGTAAACCCCGCGTCTGCCGCCTTCTGCAAAAACTCTTCCGGATGAAAATTCTGCGGGTTGAATTTTTTTGCTAACCCCCAGTATTCTGACGGCTTGATGGTGTAATTGCCTCCGCTCTGTTCATCCCACGGCGTGCGGTCGATCATCCCCCAGGACAGATCCCCCTCCCCGCTGACAGTGGAGATACCCCAGTGGATAAACAGGCCAAGATTTCCGCCTTTTAGAAACCATTGCGCATCGGGGTGCTCCGTACGGACAAAATCCGCCTGTTCGTCGCGCTGAACCCCAATAATGCTGTGCTGTAACTGGGCTTCCTTATTATCGGCCATATGTATGCCTCCTTCGATCATGAGTACAGCTGCGCTCTGCTGCTGTGCTGGAATCATAGCACTCTTGCCTTGAAAAGTCAATGGGGAATTGAAAAAGTCTATGCTTTTGTGTATAATGGGAAAAGAAAGTTAGATATTACAATCGGGATTTGAATCCGTCAAAATCTCAGACTATTATCACCCATTATATGATGACATTAAAGCCTTAAAAAAGCCTTGAAAACAAATAGGTTATCGCAATTTGTTCACCTCATCCCTTTATAAAATTTCACTTGAAGCTACTCTTGCCCGTACACCTTGTAAGGGCAAAAACAAGGGAAAACAATCTGAAATGTGAGGACATTATATGGAATGTAAAAAACTATTAATTTCAAATAATACAGCGATTTCAGCAATTTATTTTGCTTTACTGCAATGCGGATACGACTTTTATTCTATCGAACGTGACGCATCTACGGTAAACAAGCTGGAGAGCTTTATCATGTCCGACAGTAATAGATATGGCTTCTTTTCGGAAGTCAGGCAAAATACTTGTAAGGTTTTTCCGTATTGGCCAAGAGCAGCCATGATAGAAACCGCCACATTTTATATAGATTTACCCCGAGCATGTTTCGTGGATTTTGACGCATATAAAAGTAACATTTTATCTGCTAAAAATATATCTGATATAGAAAGAAATGAGACATTTTGGAATTGGATTTTGCAATTTCCGGCAGTCCTAAAAGATGTATTTCAAAGTAATTGTTTTGGTCGATATTTGGAATGGGAAAACGCTTGGATAGAAGATCAGAACAAAAAACATCAAACTAATTTAAGAAGAATTGAGGATATTCTTATGCTTTGTAAGGAAAGATTTAATTCTCATTTTCAAAGCATACAAGTTGTTCTTAATCCGATAAAATGTATATATTCTGCGGATTATCACTCGAAAGATGAAACTTTTATATTTTGTTCGGGTGCGCTCAGTGAAGAATCCGTCATACATGAGTTTATTCATCACTCAGTACACCCAGTTGTTGAGAACAGAGAAGATGAAATTTTGCGTTGCAACTTTGTAAATCTCGATCTTGATGCCTCATATTACCTGAATAGCAGCAAAACGGGAAAGTTGAATGCCTTTGAAGAATATATGGTGCGCAAGCTTACGGATAAAATTTTATGCGGAGATATTCCTGAAAATTTAGATGTGTTTTTTGATCACGAAATAATGAATTTGCGCACACATAGATAGTCCAACAGGCTGACAACTTGTTCTCTACAAAAAGCAAAAAACCCAAAGTACAAGCCTCAGGTTTGTGCGAGGGGTATATTTCGCTCTCAAACGCCGGGGGCTCACATTACCTGCCGAAAAAACCGTGTGGTATCGAATGAACCCTATTCCCTTGTTTCAACTCGTAAGGGCAAAACAAGGGAAAATACATAGGAATACAGGATTTATAGAGGGATAAATAGATAAATTTGAATTTAACGAAAGGAATATCAAAAATGAAAATCAGAGTTATGAATATATCCGATTACGAACAGGTTTATCAATTATGGTTGTCCTGTGCAGGAATGGGGTTGAATAATTTAGACGATTCAAAAGAAGGAATAGAGAGGGTGCGTTAAAAGCATTAGGTATCAATAAGACTGCTTTGGTTGTTTTTTCAAAAAATACCGATGGAAATGCTTTCTGGGAGAAAAGCGGTTTTACTTCACGGGAAGATTTGATTTATAGAAATAAGACAATTGCTGAAATGATAAGAATAGATACATAAATTTGTCGAGTAATTGAAACTTTCAGTAAGCCGGTGTGTTTAACTGAGAAACGAATTTGAAGTTGGAGCGGGATTGATATGATTAGGTTAATGACTATTGAAGATTATCCACAACTTATTGAGTTATGGAAAAGTACATCTAATATGGGTTTGCGGAGCTTGGATGATTCAGAAGACGGAATATTATTGTTTCTCAATCGAAATCCTAAAACAAACTTTGTTGCGTTTGAAAATGGAAAATTGATTGGGAATATTCTGTGTGGACATGATGGGCGTCGGGGATATATCTATCATACTGTTGTATTACCAGAGTTCAGAAGGCAAGGCATCGCTTCTTTGCTGGTGGATGAAGCAGTAAAGGCTTTGGAAAAAGAAGGAATTACTCGTTGTTGCTTAAATGTAATGGAAACAAACGAGCAAGGAAAGGCATTTTGGCTTAAAAAAGGATGGGAGAAAAAGGACTTTTTGGGCTTTTATAGTAAAGCAATTACAAATAAAGAAAATCACCCCTTGTTTAAGGTTTAGGCAACTGACAAAATTCAATTTGCGGAGGATTGTATATGGCAACTTCAAATATAAAAGCAACTTTTCAATGTGATGTAAAAAGAGCGTGGAACACGGTAACTTCACTGTATAACTATCAGTGGAGAAGCGACCTAAGTCGCATTGAAGTGTTGGACGAAAAGAGATTTGTAGAATATACCAAAGAAGGATATCCCACCACATTCACTGTTACCTGTGAGATTCCTTATGAACGATGGGAGTTTGATATGGAGAATAGAAACATGAAAGGGCATTGGATAGGGCTTTTCAGAGAAAGTGACGGAATAACAGAAATTGACTTTACGGAAGATGTTCAGCCGAAAAAAGCCATTATGAAGCCGTTTGTAAAAGGGTTTCTAAAGAAACAGCAAGGACTTTATGTTTTGGACTTGAAAAAAGAATTAGAAGGATAACTTCGTGTTGTGGAGATCATCCGATGTTAAAAAAAGTTTTATGTCTCCGCCGCCTCTCTCTGAACAATGCCTTTATTTTTCCACCGCCCTGTGGCGTAGTATGCGCCCGATATAGCGAGCCCGATCAGCCACCCCACAGCGTAGGACAGAAAGATCCAATCCTTCCCCCATATGTGTGCGATTATGTACGCCACTGGAATTCTGGCGAGCCATAGGGAGATAAAGGAGGAGATCATGGGCACAATCATTTCGCCGGCCCCGCGCATAACACTGCTAAACATAAAGCCTACGGCCAGCAGACAATAGAATGGTAGGACACAGTGAAGGTACGAGACTCCGGAAGCGAGAACCGATTCACTCCTAGAAAACATTCTCATCAGAAAGCTGCTGCTCGGATACAGAATAAGCCCGATCAGGATGCTGACGGAAACGGAGAGGACAATGCTGGCCCTCACCCCCTGCTTAACCCGATGCATATTGCCGGCGCCGATATTCTGGCCCGTATATGTAGTAATCGCCGTTGTAAAGCTTTGAATCGGCATAAAGGCAAAAGTATCGATCTTATTCGCCCCGTTGAATCCCGCCATAAAATCCGACCCGTAGCTATTGACCAGGGACTGCATCATCATGATCCCGACGGAAAAAAGCGCTTGCTGAATGCCCGACGGGATTCCCAGCTTCATCGCCTTAACAAACAGAGACCGGTCAAAGAAAAAGGAAAATAATCGTATCTTAACACAGTCATACCGCTTATTGATATAAAAAATTCCA
>JAHZBS010000008.1:0-23343 GCA_019423265.1 Clostridiales bacterium | reverse complement strand
AAAGACTCCCCAGCGAAATACAATAGTAAACACCAAATCCAACACAGTGTTGAGCAACGCTGCGATGGCTAGAAAGAGCAGGGATGTTTTGCTGTCCCCCAGCCCCTGCAAGATCCCTGCATTAATGTTGAAACCGAGATTCCCTATGATCCCCGCGAAAATCACAATCATATAGGTTCGCGCCATGGCAAAGGTTCCGTCATGTGGAACTTTCATCAGCGTTAACAGCGGACCGCTTGCGACAATTCCTATAACGGACAGCGGGAGGATCCCGATCAACATTGCGGTATATATGGTTCCCACCGTGTCATTGACCTTGTCCATGTCTTTAGCGCCATAGTATTGGGATATCATGATGGTGGCGCCGACTCCCACGCCCATAAACAGCGAACTGAGCATAAAAATAACCGGAAACCCGGTCCCCACCGCTGCAAGCGCCTTATCCCCAATGAAATTTCCTACGACAATACTGTCCACCATATTGTAGAGCTGTTGGAATACATTGCCCACAAGCAACGGCAATGAGAATAGCAGAATCAGCTTATAGGCATTGCCTTCCGTCATGTCTGTCATGGCGCTTTTGGCCAGCCTCTTTTGTTCTCCCATGAAACCATCCTTTCCTATGTTAATATATAGTATAGCATAGGATTTCGGGCAATGCAATCCCCTCCAGCTCGTTATATATAGCGTTACTTACTGTAAGAATTTATCTCTAAAACTATTTTACAACAACCGCCTTCATCTGTGCCTGTATGCATAATTCCGCAGCCTTGAAGGCGTGAGCCTGTGTCATAGCGTTTTCAGTGCGGTTAATGCAGTCAAGGATAAGCTGCCCGAAATAAGGGAACCCGACTTTTCCCGTTACACAAAAATGCTGTTCCCCGTCGCCGTTTACCAAAAACACATGGTCGGATGTCCCGTCATTTGTACCCACATTAATATATTTACGCAGTTCAATATAGCCGTCTGTTCCAAGAATGAACGTCCTAGCGTCGCCCCATGTTGAAAGACCTTTAGGTGTAAACCAGTCTACCCTAAAATGCAGGGTCGCTCCATTATCGCCAACAAGCACTGCATCCCCAAAATCTTCCAGTTCAGGATAGTCAGAGTGAGCGTAATTTCCTACCTGACTGTATTTTACCTCGGCATTCTTGACGCCGCAGAAATATAAAAACTGCTCTATCTGATGGCTTCCTATGTCGCATAATATACCGCCGTACTTTTCTTTTTTAAAAAACCACTGAGGTCTGTCTTGGGGATCGCCTATTCTATGAGGGCCAAAGCTGTCTATATGTATAGGCCGGCCAATAGCTCCCTGTTCGATAAGTTGCCCCGCAAAAATCGCTGCCTCTACGTTAATACGTTCACTGTAGTAAACCATATACTTTCGCCCTGTACTGCGGACTGCATCTTTTGCTGCCGATAATTGCTCAAGGGTGGTAAGCGGGGCTTTATCAGTAAAATAATCTTTTCCCGCGGCCATGACGCGCAGACCAAGAGCGCATCTTTCGCTTGTGATCGCAGCCGAACACACCAATTTAACATCGGGGTCTAAAAGAACTTCATCTTCGCTTCTTGCAGCCATAGCCTCAGGAAATCTTATGAGAAAGTTTCTAACCTTTTCCGAGTCGGGATCATATACCCACTTTATCTTTGCTCCCGCTTCTTTAAGGCTTTCGCACATACCGTAGACATGACCGTGCTCTAATGACACCGCCGCTATGCAGAATTCTCCTACTTTTACGACAGGAGCGGGCTTACCCTTTGGGGCATACTTCATTTCACTGGTTTTATCAGACATTTTGTATTTCCTCCATTCATGATCGATTATGTTAGGCGTTACTACACCCGCGCCTTCGTTCAAAGGCTGAGGCCTGTCGGAATATTATTGCATGGTTTACCGGAAAGTTTTTCCTTTCTGCACTGTTCAACAAGATATTTTTCAAACAGAGCTTCATCCGTGGGTATAGACGCCCAGTCTCCGGTCCATGATGAGAGGTACGCGGCATTTGATATTGAAAGAGAATTGATTCCTTCGCTACCGTTGGCGACCATTTCCGTACCGTTAAGGATCGATTGCGCAAACGCCTCAACCACTTGCGGGCGCCCGTCGGATTCGGGCTCTGTGAATTCTTCGTATTCTGTCTCCGGAGAAACAAATCCGTCCGGTGAAGCAAAGCAGAATTCGCGTTCGGGAACAGCCAATTTCCACCATTTTAATTTTCCCTGTTCAACTACTATTTTGCCGAGATCGCCCGATACCTCAAGACGATTCGTCCCGGGAGCTTCTCCTGTTGTGGAAATGAAAACCGCAGTCGCGCCGTTTTCGTACTCACTGTAAATAGTCGCTTCATCTTCAACGTCAATATTGTGATATTTGCCTGTACTGCAAAACGCCCGCACTCTTTTGGGCATACCAAAAATCCACTGCCACAGGTCAAGATTATGGGGCGCCTGGTTCAAAAGCACACCGCCGCCCTCGCCGTTCCACGTCGCTCGCCAGTCTCCCGAATCATAATATGCCTGTGTGCGATACCAATTTGTGACGATCCAAACAAGCCGCTTCGGTTCTCCAAGGCTGCCGCTTTGCACGATTTCACGAGCCTTTTTATATATTGGATTTGTGCGCAGGTTGAACATTATACCAAATTTTACCCCCGTCTTTTCGGCAATTTCGTTCATTTCACGCACCTGCCTTGCGTACACCCCCGCAGGCTTTTCGGTAAGAACGTGAATCCCCCTCTTAAAGCATTGGATAGCAATAGTAGGATGGTCATAGTGCGGGACAGCGATCAACACAGCGTCGCTAACGCCGCTGTCTAACATCTCAGAGTAATCGGTAAAGCACTTGATTGAGCCGTTCGGTGAAATATCCGCAATCTTTTTAGGATCGATGTCGCAAACAGACGTTACTTCAACAGAAGGGCATTTTCCTCCAATGATATTTTGGAAATGTCCGCCGCCCATGTTGCCCATACCAATTATACCAAGTCTTATTTTTTCCATAATGCTCCCTCCAATCAATGTTGCCGCAAATTTTATGCGGCCATAATATCATGAAATAATTTACAATGCAATTGCATTTTTTATCACAATCTATTGTAAATTCATGCATAACATGATACACTCATAACGTCAACCAAATAAAAGAGAAGGCATACGGATATGGGCAACCACTATTTACAGGAATTTACATTTAATAACATATATGTACGGCATGCTGTTAACTACAGGCCGGATGACAATTGCTGTGTAATGCATATTCATTCAAGATGTGAGATTTTTTATTTTGTTTCGGGGAGAGCTGAGTATCTCGTTGAGGGCTCAAGATATCCGTTAGAGCCAGGAAGTGTGGTTATTATGCGCCCTGCCGAAGTCCACAGGTCAAAGATACTAAAGGACACGCTGTATGAGCGATATACGATAAATTTTCCGCTTTCTGCCGCCGATAGTATCGACCCCGAGCGAAGATTGATGAGACCGTTTCTTGACAGACCTCTGGGCGTAGGAAATCTATATATTGCGTCAGAATTTGAAGGTGTTCCCCTCGAAAAATATTTTAAGCGCATATGTGAGTGCCATGACAAGTATACAACGGAGCTTGAAATTCAATTATGCTTGTTTTCAATACTCGACGCTATCAGAGCCTCACATCTGAAGCGAAAAGACAGCGGATATGCTGCCACACAGACTCGAGCCGAGCAGATACTGACATATATAAACGAGCATCTTTTTGACGAGCTTTCCATCCCTATGCTTGCAGAACGCTTTTTTATAAGTACAGCGCAATTTAATAGAATATTCAAAAAGGCAACGGGAAGTTCCCCATGGGAATACATTACACTAAAGAGATTGACCGCTGCTAAAGAAAAAATCCGCAGCGGAACACAGGTAACGAAAGCCTGTATCGACTGCGGATTTGGAGAATACTCTGTTTTTTACAGAGCCTATGTGAAATATTTCGGTTGCTCGCCGAAAGAGGATTGGGAATGCCCAAAATATTTGTAGAGGTAAACTGATAGTCTGCGCTGCGGTTCGCCGAATGCTCCCAATCGATGTCCTGCGCATCCAATAGAATTAGGTATCCGCCGGCAGGATAGACTGACCGTGTACAATCCTATCGGGAGCCGGATACCTGACTGTTTTTAGCATACGGTTTTGCCCCTCCAGCTTCGCCAAGAAAAAAGTTGACAATAAAATTTTCCTGTGCTATCATATACCTAGATATACGATGCATCATAAATCTATGCATGGAGGGACATACATGAAAATTAGCAAAGAGCTTGTAAAAGGAAGTACCGCTATACTCGTCCTGAGCGTGATCAGCCGAAAACCTATGTATGGCTATCAGATCATCCGGGAGATCGAACAGCTATCCGATTCCGTCTTTCATCTGAATGAGGGGACGCTCTATCCCATCCTTCACTCTCTGGAAGAAGAGAATTATCTGGACTGCTACTGGGAAGACAGCGAATCCGGCCGGAAACGAAAATACTATTCCCTAACCGATAAGGGGAAAAAAGAGCTGGCGAAGCAACAGAGAGAGTGGATGACATTCTCCACCGCCGTTGCGAAAGTTATCCAGGGAGGCGCCTATGGAACTCTCGCCTAGAATTCAGCGGTTTTTGCGCGATATCTGCGCTAAGATTCCGGATCCACAGACCGCCCATGACACCTACAATGAACTTCTCGACCACATTGAATGTAAGGTGGAATGGCGAATGCAAACAGGGTATTCAGAAGAAGAGGCGATCAGCATGGCGCTGGAAGAAATGGGCGATGCCTCCGCGGTCGCCGATCAGCTGGGCGCAATCCACTCCCGGATCCCCAGCCTAGACCTTGGCAACGCTCTGATGAAGATTTTTTGGGGATTTTTATTTTCATCCTTTCAGCTAGATTTCGGGTATTCGAAGCCCCTTATTTTGACGGCGGGTTTCTTTCTCCTCCTGGCTGGCGCTTTTCAGTTGCGCGCCTGTGAGAAAACCCTTCGCTGCTCCTTTCATAGCTTCTGCCTGCTATTTCTCTTCCAGCTGGCCACCAATACCCTTCTGGTCCTTCCCGATATTCCCGATGGGCTTGATGCCGCTCTGGGCATCTTAACCTCGCTTCTTCGCTTTGTGTCCGCGATCCTTCTGCTCCAGGGATTGTCCCGCTTTGCCGAATGTCTTCAAAATGTGGCGCCTCACGGGATCTCACGCTGCACAGCCCTGTATATTGGGATGAATTTGCTGATCGTATTGGCCATGTACACGCAAAGTCTGACCTACCTTGTGCTCATCCTCACTATTGGAAGCTCGATCTACATCCTAAGGCAGATCTACTCTCTGCGGAGACAACTCCTGTTGCAGGATGTGCGGCTACAGATTCAATCTTTTAACGCCAGAAGCCGCGCGGCGTTTGGCGCCTTATTTGCCCTCTTCTTCATCGCGCCCATAAGCTGTGGCTATATAGCCGCCACTCCGAATCCAACCCAGACTTCTTATTCTGTCATTGAGATAGATTCCTCGGATCAGACGGCGGATGTACGCCTCCGTCTGCTGTCCAACGATCTCCCAAAAGAGATGGTCATGGCGTTGCCCCAATGGGAGTTACAGCGGCTCGAGGGCGCGGAAGATATCTCCTCCCACTGGCAAACGTACACGATTGACGGGGGCAGCCTCTCCCTGATCGCGGCCGCCTTCCGCCTGGATTCGCAGTACACTCGCCTTCTCTGCTGGTTTTCATGGGAGGAAGCGCCTAGACACGGATTCCGGGACACCATCACCCCGATTGTCGGGATCGACCCTTTTTTTAATCTGGATTGTTACCAAAACCCCGACGAAACCTTGTTGCTTCTAACCCAGAAGGATGGACAACTGTATTCCATGGCGCCAGCTGCGGTGCGGCGCTCCTCAGACGGGACAATCCAGAGCCTGGATGTCCGGATTTTTCCTGACACAGAGGCGCAGTCTATCCTATACGCCATCACGGTGAAAGCCGATGCGGCCGGGTATAAGATCTCGGACTTTGCCCTTGACAGCGCCTATACTCATCGATCCAGTTTTTTCTGTCTCCCCTACTCCGAAAGCAGCGCTTCCACTCCTAGCTCGCTGACCTTCTCGTATCAGCGCTACGTGATGACCTCTCAATTTCACTTTTCAAAATAACCAGCAGGCACCGCCGCTGGCTATTTTTTCAATTTAACTGTTGCGGGCGCAACAGTTCTGTGCTATAATCGTTGCAAACGCAACATTTATAGCGAATGGAGGTCCCCCGATGGAATCCCTTATGAAATATATCAGCCGAACCCATCGCTTGGCCGGACAATACCGCAGCACCTGCGTACCGTGTGCTGGCATCAATAGCTGCCAGCACATTTATATCTTCCAGGTCTGCAAGCATCCCGGCATCTCACAGGATCAACTGTCCAAGCTGATCGGCGTAAACAAAAGCAATGTGACGAGGCAGCTAAGTGTCTTGGAACAGAATGGATTTGTCACGAGACAGCCCGACCCCAAAGACCGCCGGGCACTGCAAGTCTTTCCCACTGAGAAAGCCCTACAGCTTTTTCCCCAGGTTCAATCGGTCATGCGGGAATGGAACCGACTGCTGTTAGAAGATTTTACGGAGGAGGAACAGAAAACTTTAGCATCCATGCTGGAGCGCGTCATGGAGAAAGCCGTGGCAACGGTGGAAAAGGGAGGGAAGGCGTAGGCTATGCGAACGATCTTTCGGTATTTAAAGCCCTATGTGCCCCGTATGAGCCTAGGCTTAACCATAAAATTTATTGGAACCATTATGGATCTCCTGCTCCCCTGGATTCTCTCCTACATGATCGATGACGTCGTCCCGCAGGAGAGAATCTCCCTCATCCTTCTGTGGGGCGGTGTGATGCTGATCTGCGCTGCTGCCGCTGTGATCACCAATATAATCGCCAACCGGATGGCGTCCTGGGTGGCACAGCACACCACAGAGGCCATCCGGCATGACCTCTTCACCCGAATCTCCTACCTGTCCTGCAAGCAGATCGATGATTTCACCATTCCATCCCTTGAATCCCGCTTGACCACCGACACCTACAACATCCATCAAATGATCGGGATGATGCAGCGGCTGGGCGTCCGCGCGCCGATTCTGCTTCTCGGCGGAATCTTCGTGACTCTGACTCTGGAACCGGTGCTATCCCTTGTCCTCCTGGCGGTTTTGCCGCTGATAGGATTGCTGGTGTTCGCCGTCTCCCGGAAGGGGATCCCCCTCTATGGAAAATTGCAAGAGGGGATTGATTCTATGGTGAGAACTGTCCGAGAGAATATAACCGGCATCCGGGTCATCAAGGCCCTGTCCAAAACAGAATATGAACAGAGCCGTTTCTCCCAGGTCAATGGGGAAGTGGTGCGACGCGAAAAAAAAGCGGGGATCACCATGGCCTTGACCAACCCGCTGATGAACTTGTTTCTCAACATTGGCCTGACCATGGTTATTCTTGTAGGTGCATGGCGGGTCAATGCCGGCCTCACACAGCCCGGCAAAATCCTCGCCTTCCTTACCTATTTTACCATTATTCTCAACGCTATGCTCTCCATTACCCGCATGTTCGTCATGTATTCAAAGGGAAGCGCCTCCGCCGCCCGCATTCACGAGGTGCTGTCCACTCCGGCAGAGCTGGCGGTGCGGGAGGCTCCGTGTACGTCCACGGATGTCCACATTGAGTTTGAACATGTCTGTTTCTCCTATCAAAAGAAAGAGGACACTCTGCACGACATCAACTTTCGCCTGAAGCGCGGGGAAACCTTGGGCATCATCGGCGCCACAGGCTGCGGCAAGAGCACGATCATCGCCCTGCTCATGCGCCTTTATGACCGGGACTCCGGCGAGATCCGCATTGACGGACAGCCGGTTGAGTCCATTCCCTCCCATGAGCTCCACACCAAGTTTGGCGTCGTTTTTCAAAATGATGTTCTGTTCGCGGATACCATCGCTGCAAATATTGACTTTGGCCGGGATTTACGTCAGGAGACGATTGAACAAGCAGCGGCGTGCGCACAGGCAAAGGAATTTATCGACGCACTGCCGGACGGATTCTCCCATCGATTGACGGCGAAGGGCACAAACGTCAGCGGCGGTCAAAAGCAGCGCCTATTGATCGCCCGCGCGCTGGCCGGCAACCCTGAGATTCTGATTTTGGATGATTCCTCCAGCGCGCTGGATTATAAGACGGATTCCCTGCTGCGCCAGGCCCTGCGAAGACAGTACGCCAATACCACCACTATCATCGTGGCACAGCGAATCAGCTCTATCCTCCACGCCGACCATATTCTAGTCCTGGAAGATGGCAGGGAAATCGGATATGGAACCCATGAGGAGCTCCTAGAAACCTGCGACATTTACCGGGAAATCAGCATTTCTCAGATGGGAGGCGATTTAAGTGCCTAACGCTCCGCGGACCATACCGGAAAAGCCAAAGAACCGGAAAAAGGTTCTGATCCGGCTGTGGCGATACCTATATCAATATAAGTGGCATTTGCTCACCGCACTCCTGCTCACCATCTCAAGCAATCTGCTGGCGCTCATCGGCCCGACGCTGTCCGGCCGCGCCATCGACGCCATCGGCGTCAAGGCGGGAGGCGTCGATTTTCAGACCGTGATTTACTACTGCCTTCTCATGATCATTTTTTACGCTCTGTCCTCTCTCCTGTCCTACCTTCTCTCAATCCTGATGATCCACTTAAGCCAGAAGGTCGTTTATCAGATGCGGGAGGACGTGTTTCACCGCCTCTCTCTTTTGCCCATCCGCTATTTTGACAGCCACCAGACCGGCGACATCGTCAGCCGAATCTCCTACGACATCGACACGGTCAACGCCTCCCTCTCCAACGACCTTCTGCAAATCGCAACGAGCGTGATCACCGTGGGCGGATCTCTGCTGATGATGCTGATGCTCTCCCCTCTCCTGGTGCTGGTTTTCGCAGTCACCATTCCGATTTCTATTTTCTTTACCCGCTACATGACGCGAAAAGTTCGCCCCCTATTTCGCAATCGGTCCGTTAAGTTGGGTGAGTTGAATGGATTCGTGGAGGAAGTCATCACGGGGCAGAAAACGACGAAGGCCTATCACCAGGAGGAAACGATGATTCGCCGTTTCGACCAAAAAAATAAGGAAGCCGTGGACGCTTACTATAAAGCCGATTATTATGGAAGCATGACCGGCCCCAGCGTTAACTTTATCAACAACCTTTCCCTGGCTTTAATCAGTATGTTCGGCGCTCTTCTCTTCTTATTCGGAAAGCTATCCCTTGGCAATCTCTCCTCCTTTGTTCTGTATTCCAGGAAATTCTCCGGCCCCATCAACGAAATCGCCAATATCATCAGTGAGCTGCAATCTGCCTGCGCCGCCGCAGAACGGGTTTTCCGGCTAATCGATGAGCCCGCGGAGCCGGAGGATATACCGGACGCGGTACCCCTGAACAATATCCGCGGCCACATTGCCATGGAGCATGTGCGGTTCGGCTATGATCCGGGCAAGACGATCATCCATGATCTAAATCTGGACGCGAAGCCCGGGAGCCTGGTTGCCATCGTCGGTCCTACAGGCGCCGGCAAGACGACGATCATAAATCTGTTGATGCGATTCTACGACCCGGACAGCGGAGCCATCTGTCTGGATTCTCACCCGATCCGGACGGTCACCCGCAAGAGCCTGCGCCTAGCATACGCTATGGTTTTGCAGGATACCTGGCTTTTTCACGGCACCGTCTTCGAGAACATCGCCTATGGAAAAAAAGGCGCGACGATGGATGAGGTGGTAGCCGCCGCTAAAGCGGCCAAGATCCATGAGTATATTAAACGTCTGCCCCAGGGCTACGACACCATCTTAAATGAAGACGGAATGAACATCTCCCAGGGGCAGAAACAGCTGCTGACCATCGCCCGCGCCATGTTGCTGGACGCGAAAATGCTGATTTTGGACGAGGCGACATCCAATGTGGATACGCGGACCGAAATCCAGATTCAGGAGGCAATGCGCGCCCTGATGCGGGGAAAGACCTGCTTTGTCATCGCCCATCGCCTCTCAACGATCCAAAATGCGGATACGATTTTAGTCGTTCAGAAAGGCGAAATTATGGAGCAGGGCAGCCATCAGGACTTAATGCTGCGCGGCGGTCTGTACGCCGGGCTCTACCGCTCACAGTTTCAGTAGAGACTTTATCCATTGCGCTGGACTTTTAATGCCCGCATGGCGTTAAGGATGGCAATGACAGAGACTCCCACATCGGCAAAGACTGCCTCCCACATGGTCGCAATCCCGAGAGCGCCCAGGGCTAACACCAGCGCCTTGACGGCTAGGGCAAATATGATATTCTGCCTTACGATTCGGCGGGTTTTCTTTGCGATCTGGATGGCGACTGCGATCTTCGACGGGCGGTCGTCCATCAATACAATGTCGGCGGCCTCGATGGCGGCGTCTGACCCCATGGCGCCCATGGCGATTCCGATATCCGCTCTGGATAATACGGGAGCGTCGTTGATGCCATCTCCCACAAAAACCAGCGTTTCCTTTTGACTCTTCTTTCCCAGCAGCTCTTCCACACGCTTCACTTTATCAGCCGGCAATAGCTCTGTGTACACCTGATCCAATCCCAGCTCCTGCGCGACTCCCTCCCCCACAGCCTTGGCGTCCCCCGTCAACATGACCGTCTTCCGCACACCTTGCTGTTTTAGCGCTTGAATTGCCTCTTTTGCATCGGGCTTCACTTCATCGGAAATCACGATATGGCCCGCATACATCCCGTCTACCGCAACGTGGACCGTGGTTCCGATGCGGTGGCACGGGTGCCACTTCACGCCGATCTCCTCCATGAGTTTATCATTGCCGATGCAAACGCTCCGGCCATCGACTTCCGCCCGCACTCCGCGGCCGGATAGCTCTTCCACTTCCCCAAGCCGGCTTGTGTCAATCTCCGAGGCATAGGCCTCCTTCAGGGAGCGCGAAATCGGGTGGTCAGAATAGCTTTCCGCTAAAGCCGCCATCTCGATAAGCTGGGCCTCCGAGATAGAGTCCGGGTGAACAGCGGTCACGTTGAAAACGCCTTTAGTCAGGGTCCCGGTTTTATCGAAGACCACAATATTGGTATCCGCCAGACTCTCCAGGTAGTTTCCACCTTTCACTAGAATCCCGCTCTTGGAGGCGCCTCCGATTCCCCCGAAGAAGCTGAGCGGCACCGATATGACCAGCGCACAGGGACAGGAGATCACTAAGAATATCAGGGCCCTCTGGATCCACTCTCCCCACTGTCCTCCGGACAGCAGCGGCGGCAATACGGCCAGCAGTATGGCCGCAATCACCACAGCCGGGGTGTAGTAGCGGGCAAATTTCGTGATAAAATTTTCCGCCTTTGCCTTCTTGCTGCTGGAATTCTCCACCAGATCCAGAATCTTTGAAACCGTGGACTCCCCGAATTCTTTTGTCACTTGGACGCGGAGTAAACCGCTCTGGTTGATACAGCCGCTGATCACATCATCCCCTGGCTCCACGTCGCGGGGCAGGGACTCCCCTGTCAGCGCTGCCGTATTCACTGTGGATGAGCCTTCCAGTATCACACCGTCCAGCGGGATCTTCTCCCCCGCCTTGACCACAATGCAATCCCCAACCGAGACCTCGTCAGGGTCTACCTGCTCAAGCTTCCCCTCTCTCTCGATATTCGCGTAATCCGGCCGGATATCCATCAGCGACGCAATCGATTGGCGGGAGCGTCCCACGGCGTACCCCTGAAACAGTTCCCCAACCTGATAGAATAACATCACCACAACAGCCTCCGGGAATTCCCCCGTGCAAAAGGCTCCCACCGTTGCAATGGTCATCAGGAAATTTTCATCAAAAACCTGGCCGTGAGCGATATTGCGCAGCGCTTTCCATACAATATCCCACCCGATGACCGCATAGGGGACTAAAAAAGCCACCAGCTGAAACGCTCCCGACAGCGGCAGCAGCTTCGCCGCCACCAGCAAAACAGCGCTGACCAGGATGCGCGCTAGCATTTTCTTCTGCTTTCCCGTCATACCGCATCTCCTTCCTCTCAAACAGATACCGCCGTGTCCCTCATGGACAGGTCTATATCATAAGCTTACAATCCGGCTCAACCCGCTTGCAGACCTTGACCATTTCCTTGACAATCTCATCACAGCGGGCGTCATCCGCCGTCAAAGTGATCTTCTGCGCCATAAAACTGACGGTTACGTCCTGCACGCCTTTAATCTTCCGAATGGCATCCTCCATCTTCTGGGCACAGTTGGCACAGTCCAGATCCACTACCTTAATTGTCTTTTTCACTGCTATCTCCCTTTCTGCACCGCTTGGCAACGGTTGCACACACTTTTTTGAAATTCTCCTGCACAGGCGAACTATTCTTCCACATGCTCCATTCCCTGATTGATAATCCGGCGGACATGATCATCCGCCAATGAATAAAATACCGTTTTGCCCTCCCGGCGGAATTTGACCAGCTTATTTGCTTTCAAGACCCGCAGCTGATGGGACACCGCCGTCTGGCTCAGGCCTAACAGTTGCGCCATATCGCAGACGCACAGCTCCGCCTCGAACAGGGCGTATAAAATTTTGATTCTCGTCGAATCGCCAAAAATCTTAAATAACTCCGCCAGATCATACAACATCTCGTCGGGTGGCATCTGCGAGGTAACTTTTTTCACCACATCCTCGTGAACGCACAGAAACCCGCACTGTTCCAATTCCTGTTCCGCCAATCGCCTTCACATCCTCTCATATGAATATCTGTTCATATTATAATACAAATACAATCCTTTGTCAAGAGGAAGACGAAAGATTCTTGAGAAAATTTAGCAAAAAAAAGAGGGCCTGCTGCCATTTCTTTTGCAACAAGTCCCTCCATGTCTCATGTCCTTCAGGCCAGCGCTTTGCCCAGGGCCGCACAGGCGGCCTCCCCCTCTGCGTCCGGTGCGTCATTACAGATTACACTCTCACAGGCCAGCGCCGCGCCGTCCCCCCGGCATGTTTCCTCCCAGGTGCGCATCCACTCTCCATCTCCCCAGCCATAGGAGCCAAAGAGAGCGATTTTCTTGCCGTTCAGCTTCGCCTCGCAGTCCGTGAACATGGGCTCAAATTCGCTTTCCTCCAGTTGTTCAGCTCCCATGGACGGGCAGCCGAAAGCCACGGCGTCAAAGGCATCCATCTTGTCTGCGCTGAATTCTGCCGCGGTAAACAGCGCGACCTCTGCACCTGCATTTTGGGCGCCTTCCGCCACCCGATTGGCCATTGCCTCCGTATTGCCGGTACCGCTCCAGTAAACAACCGCTACTTTACTCATATGATTCAACCTCTTTCCTTAAGTATAATGGTCTATGTCAAGCAGCCACTGTAAGCTGCCAAACGGACCTTCCCTGATTCCAGAGCCGCGCGTAGACCTCGCGGCACTTTTTAAATCGCGCAAACAGCCTTCTGGCCTCGCATTCGTCGCAGTAAACCTTCCAACAGCCCGAACACTTGCAGTTCTTTCCCTCATTCTGGATAAAACCAATCACATCTCCCAGGGGATACCCTAGAAAAATTCCGATTTCGTGCGGGAAGGATTCGCTCTCCCCCAATCGTTTCTTTAACCGCTCCAGCGCATATCGCACATCGGTGTTTTGATAGCCGTATTCCGCAAGAAATGCCGCGACTCCGGGTTTTTGCAGGTCCTCCTGCAAGTGAGAGCTCCGGCACACGTAGATTAGCGCCTTCTCCCCGCGGCGCCGCAATGCCAGCAAAAAGAGACCCTTTTCCTGAAGCTGTCCATTCCAGACTTTTAACTGACTCTCCAGTTCCTCCTCCGACTTGAGCGCGATACAAAATAGACTGGCCGTCTTTAGAGATGCAAGCGTCGGCGCACAGTGCTCGATCAAATATTTTTCCAGCATTCTTTTCTCCCCCTCAAAATGTTGGCCGCATCTCCGCTAAAGCAGCGCGAAGTGCGGTGACGCTGCTCGTTTGGAGCCTCGCCACAGGGATAGAATTCTTTTTCGCTTCCTGCGTTACACTGAGCACCATTTTATGCGATACCGTACTGATAAACAGGATCAGCAGATCCGGACATCCCATCTTCTTCTTGAGAGAGCCATTTTCTTTTGTGAAAACCTTGGCCTTGCAGCCATGCTCCTTACAAATGGTCTCATACTGAGCCGCCATCCTTTCATTTCCGCCTACAATCACAACACTCATGTGCATCTCCTTTCCTTGTCAGGTCAAGCTATCTTTCCGGCGAATCGATCTGCCAAGTTAGTTTTAACTAACTTGGATTTATTCTACTACATTTATCCAGTTCGGTCAAGTGATTTTTTTGTTTTGAGAAAAATTTTTCATGTGAGCTCCGCTGAGCGCCAACGATCTTTCACAGCGAGCCCCTATAGAAACGCCCCTATCCGGTTGGCAGGGGCGTTGCCACATTGTCAAGTGGTAACCTGTTCATGTGAAATTCAAGGCAACTGAACTCGTCACCATGAATTATGGCATATCTTTACTTAATCTTGAGAAACCGCTTCCGCAGTCAGGGCCTGACCTTTATTTCGCCATCTCGGCTCTTTGCTCCGCATAAACCATCAATTCCCGCTCGCCCGCGATTTCACTCGGGTGCGGATAGGTGCGGGCATTTTTGTCAAACCGTTCTCTGATGGCGGCGGCCTTTGCCATATCCTTTTCGGCCAACAATGCATATGCGTATTCTGTCCGCAAAACCGAAGGAAAGTTCTTCATAGACTTCATGAACTTCTTCTGCTGTCTGTCCAGCATTTCTCCCAGCACTTCCGCCCGATTTTCCCTGACAAGCTCGCAATAAATGCGGTCCACCACCAACAGGCTCCGATGTAAACCGATAATGCCTGTCTCCATCCGGAGGAGTTCTCCCATCTGTTGATCCGCCCTGTCGAACTCCATGGCGTCCATGAACCGATTGCAGGCAAATACGCCCATGACGGCTACCATGCTATTTTTCATGGACTCTGCCGCCGGTACATAGAACCATTGGTCCGGCATATCCTTAATCCGCACCCCCTTGACGATCTGCTCGTTGATCTTCATCTGGAGCCAGAAGGAGCGCAGCGCCTCCGAATTTTTCCCAAGCGCCAGGGCATTATATCCGTCATTATCCACCACGCCTAACCGCATGGGAATCCCGTTTACAAAAGCAAAGGCCACGCCAATCACAGCCAGCATCAAAAGCAGGACCGATACAATGGGGATCCGCCTGCAACCAAAATAAAGCCCTGTAAAGAGTGCTGCGGACAGCAGATTGACCAAGGAGCCTCCCAGATTATAGAGGACAAAGGGGATTTTTCCATCCACCATATCCGGCGGCGCCATAAGGCATTGTCCCCCCGTACCGGCAACGGATAAGCGCCTAAAACAAAGCCTCCCATCCTCCTTGATCCACATCAGACTGCCAATCCGGAAAGAGGAGAACCGGTACCCCGTCAACCTTCCAAAGAGCAGGTGCCCCGCTTCATGCAGTATAATCTGTAGAAAAATCGCAACGTACAGTCCGGCAAAAAGAAGAGCCGCCGAGAAGACGATTTCTCCGGCTGATCTCTCCGCCTCCAACAGTGCGTCAATGTACTCCACCATGAAGACGCCGCACGCAGCGCCGATCACCATGAAGACCGCCAATGCAATGTATTGCTGCCAAAGCCTTTTCTTTCTTTTCTGCCCTGAACTCATCGCTCTACTCCTCCCCGCGCCGTCTCAATTTGACGAGGCGCTGGCGCTGGCCGCCGCTGCGGAGGCGGCGATGGCGGCGCACATGGCAGCCTGCTGTGCCACAATCAGCGAAATCGTTCCGCCGATTGCCGCGGAATGCATTGCCAGAGCATCTGTCTGGCCGATATAGTCGCTGGATACCAACATTCCGGCGTGCATTAGCCGCTGCTTACGTCCCACGCCGACGATCCCGTACCCTTTTTGCGCCGACAGGAAATCGTCTACCTCCATGACATCCGTCATTATTGAGCGCAGATCAGCCGGCAGCAGCGCCAAAACCCCGAGAGTGGCAAGCTCATAGCTGACGCCATACTTATAGCCCTTTTCCTTCAGGCCATGATACAGCTCCATGGTCTTACGGCATTTCTGTTCCGCCGATCCGGTCCCCAACGCCAGGACATGGCTCAGGGACTGCACCGCATTTCCGGAAAAGAATTCTTCCTTCAGGAGTTCATAGCACGCCTCTGTCTCTCTGACGACCTGCTCATCGGTGAGGGATGAGAGAGCGAGCAGCGCGGCAAATACGCTGTCTTCGCTGGAAGTCAGAAAAGGGTGTTCCTGCTTCATTATGTTATAGATATGCCTTGTGCGGGCGGCGATTTCCTCAAACCGCTCCGCCTCGGCTATGTCTGCAATGATCATGGATGCCACCGGCAAATATGACGACGCAAAAAAATGGGCTTTCAGAAAATCGTAGACTTGCAGCGATTTCTGGAGTTTGCTCCCCGGATCCGAATCCACGGCCAACATGGAGATCATGGCAAGCTTGGCCGTTCCCCGAAATTCTGAAAAGATGCCGGTTCTCGCTTTTAACATTCCCTGACAATCTTTCATGCGGCTAATATCCGCACTTTGCCTTTGATTCGTAAAGATGGCGGCACATACGGGATAGAGATACGAGCTCTCCCATATGAAGGCAGATTTGATTTTGTCTCGGTTCTCAATAAACTTCTCGCAAAGTTCGGATACGGTTGGCCTCATTCTAAACTCTCCCCTTCTGATCTGTGTCCTGCTGTGATATTAGACGGCTCCTAACACCGCCCTTCATCTCTATTATAGAGCCTCCGCGGGGGAAAGTCAATGCGCGGTTCTCTCCGCACAATCGCTGTCTCGGCAGGCAAACATAAAACACAGCCGAGAGAGCTTTTCGCTCAATCGACTGTGTATACATTTAGGAACATGGTGAAGCTATCGCCGCTTGAAACCGAATGCCACAGCCAGTCCCAGCAAGAGAACAACGATAGAAACGCCAAGTAAGATCCATGTCTCGCCTCCACCGTCAGCTGGCGCATTTTGGGCATTGTCACCTACCGACATGTCCGGCATATCCGGCATCCCACCGCCGCCGCCAACGTTGCCCCCCGGCATATCCGTTGGCATCTGCGGCATTTCTCCCATAGAACCCATGGAATCGCCGCCCTCCATCTCTCCGCCGGGCCTATCCGCCGGCTGGTCATTTGACATGGCCGCTTGACCCTCGGGTACTCCCATGGAATTATCAGGGCCCCCGCCCTCTCCCATCGTATTTCCCATGGATCCCATCGCTGAAATCACGATGTCGCTGGCATCAATTCGGGCGCCGCTGTTCTGCTCCTGCCCTTCGGAGGTGGAAGCAATGGTGCCGTCCAGCTGTCCGCTTACGCTTTCCGCGCGGAGCAGGCAGAACTCTTTCAGAGTACACAGGCCCGTCTCAAATTCTTCATAGGTGCAGAATTTTGTCGGGTCTTTTTGAACATAGGGGGAAATCATATCCCCTACATAGCCGATCATACTTTCAAAATAGCCGCTGTCAAAGTATTGGGAGATGAACTCAGCGAAATACTGGTGGTATTGCTCCGTATACTCTTCGCTGGCAAGGATCCAGGCGAGCATCGGCCGGGAGTCCACGGTTCCCCCTGATACCGGCGTATCGATGGGATAGTTGACAAGGCTTGTGGCATCTGTGGCCGATTGAAACCCACCGAAGGCCAGATTGTAATCCCACGGGATCATGGAGAGCTGGCCGTCTTTCTCGTACAGATAGTAATTATGAATCATGGAGCCGGTATAGCTGTCAAAATTCAGCACAAAGTTGTGGACGACAAAATACCGGATTACACTCTCCACATCCGCGACAGCCTCGATGTCCTCCCTCTCATTTAGCTTTTTCAGCGACGCGATCAGCCGGTCCTTATCGCGGTCCGTAATGTCAGTCTTCGCGTTATCCAATATATTGGAATAGCTGTCATATTCGTCATCCGTGTAGATGAGGGCAACATCATCGCTCCCCATGCTGGCGCCCATGTCGCCGCGGCCGCCCGCATTATTTTGTCCTTCAAAGCTCATTCCCCCCTCCGGCATCTGGCCGCCGGGACGCCCGCCTTCCTCGGGAACTTGGGTACTGTTTTCCTCATCGCCTGCCGCGCTGCCTCGGTTGAAAAAGCTCTCCATATCCTCCGCATTGAAATTTTCCCCATTGCCGCGGCCACCGCCCATATCCATGCTGTCCGGTTTATACAGTTCCCCGTAATCGCTGCCGTAATTTCGCTGTAGAAACGCCTCTTCTACCCCTTCCACGGCGAGATACAGCCCCCAGTCTTCACCGTTGACCGTAATATAGGTATAGCTGCAGAGGGGCGCGGCCACCCCGAAATATCCCATCATCTGATAGGTGAGATAATCTTTCATATAGGTGTTATCCTGAATAATATTGTTCAGGCAGAGCTTGTCGAGTCCATAATAGGATTTGCTCTCGTCATAGTGGTCGAATTCAATTTTAAAACTGTAGCGGCCATTGCCGTAGGACTGGACTTGCGTCAGCGACGTGTTGCCCTTGGCGCGAATCGCCACGTTTTTATAGACTTCGTTGTCGATGACCACCGCACATGTCGCATATTCTTCATTGGCGCAATTTTCAATGAAAGTATCCCAGTCGTCCATCAAAATATTGACCGTATGCACTGTGGAGGCGTCGAAGAGCTTTGTTTCGTAGCCCCAAACCGTTTTGGCGGCTTGGATTCCAAAGGCCTCTCCATTCATGAAAACGAAGGTCAGGACCAGCACGATGGCAAGGACAACACAGCAGATTGTATCAATGTACTTGTGTGTTGACATCGGTTCCTCCTCATCCCATATAGTCGCCGTTGTAGCTGACCAAAACCGCGCTGCTGACGCCGCTCATCTCGGACAGAATATTGATGAAGTCCGTATTGTCATCTGCCATGCGCACCTCCAGATTTAACTCGATGGCGCCTTTCTGGGCGGTTTTGCTCTTCACTACACAGCGCTGCACCTGTTTCTCCAAAAATTCTTTCGCCTTGATCTCGCTGTCGTGATCCGCACAGGTTAAGACCACAATATAAGGGTTGACGTGGGATTTTTTATTTACGAACACGAGCAGAATCAAACCGATGACCACGCTTCCGATAACCGCCAGTGGAATCATGCCCGCTGCCAGAACGATTCCGACTGCGATGGACCAGAACAGGAACGCAATGTCCAGCGGTTCTTTGATGGCGGTGCGGAAACGGACGATGGACAATGCGCCGACCATACCGAGAGATAGCACCACATTGGAGGTCACGGCGAGAATGACCACCGTCGTAATCATCGTCAGCGCCACCAGCGTAACGCCGAAGCTGGAAGAATACATGACGCCGGAAAAAGTCTTTTTGTAGACTAGAAAGATAAACAGCCCGAGGCCAAAGGCCAGCACCAGTGACAGCACCATATCAAGAATGCTGACGCTTGTAATATTTTCAAGAAAACTGGATTTAAAGATATCGCTAAAATTCATGGTTTTCTTCTCCTTCTCGATTTAAATTAGCCGTAAATCCGGCAGGCGGCGTACTTTGAAAATGCGGAGGACCGCCTTCCCTCCAACTGTATCGCATCGCGGATAATATCTGGCAGGTAGGCATCCCATTTAACCTCCAGAATCGCGGGGGCATCCCCCGCCGGAACGGTAACACACTGGCAATTCAAAAAGTCCGTACACTGAAGTCCTGTCCGGATGCCATAATCCATCGTGATGCGGACATTGCCCGGCGGATATACGTAAGGCTCCCGCGTATAGTCCACAATGGTTTTGGGCCTCAACCCCTGCGCCATTATTTTAGAGTATAGTTCCTCCACCAGGGGTCTAGCACTCTTCACCATCCAGGCGAAATCGCCGTCCACCACTGCCTGCGCCTCTTCCTCCGTCAGCGGCGCGCTGACTTTATTTCCAAGGCTGCCGAACTTACTCTTCTTTTCAAGGCGAAGCAGGGACGTATCTCCGTTATAATATCGGATGCGGAATTTCTCGCGCAGATTGACGCCGTCTAGCTTTTGGCGCAACACCGTGTCCGTTGGCGTGTCAAAATAAAGGCTTCGAATCTCATATTTTCCGCCCACCGCATGCTCATCCGCCCGTGCCACCGCCTGCAAGCGCTGCCTTAGGGCAAGGATGTCGGACCAGTTGATCTCGTGTTTCCACTCATGCCGAAATGTCACACTTTTCACTCCTTTCTTTACATGCGCTTTACGTTATTTTAACAATGCAACCTTAGTTGAAACTTAGAAAAACGGGGCTGCCGCATAATAGCCTTTTATACCTAGATATAAAAATTCTATTATGCGGCAGCCCCGTGTCTGTTAGGGGTTACACGCTGGGTAACCTCACGGTAAAAATGATCCGGTCTTTGCCTTCGTAGCGGGCTGTGATCGCTCCCCTGTAGAGCTCCGCGATCGCTCTCGCCGCTGAAAGGCCGATCCCATAGCCGCCTGATTTCTGCGTTCGCGCGCTGTCTCCCCTGTAAAATCGGTCAAACAGCTTCTCCGGATCCTCCGCAGGCAGATTTTCACAGGCGTTTTGGATGGATAGAACGGCTGATTTCTCCGCCAATTGCAGGGATACGGCGATCCTGCCCCCCGGCGGCGAATACTGTACGGCATTATCCATCAGAATGGAGATCAGCCGTGTTATTGAGTCTCGGTTCGCATGGATCGCTACCCCCGGCTGAATTTCTTTCTGGATGGGAATCCCTTTTAATTCCGCCGCTTCCTTAAAGGGGCGCAGCGAATCCTCCAGTAGCTGGGAGAGGGAAATATCTTCGGCATACAGATGCGCATTGCTTTCATCGAGTTTGGCCAGCGTCAGCAGATTCTGCATCAGTCCGTTAAGCCGCACGGTCTGCGTTCTGATATTCTGACTCCATTTGCTGACTCCGCTGTGCAATTCCATGGCATCCGTATTGGCAAGGATGATTGCCAAAGGCGTCTTGATCTCATGCCCCGCATCCGTAATAAATTGTTTTTGCTTTTCCAAGTTGACTGCAATGGGGCGAATCGCCTTTTTGGAGAGGAGGATGACCAGCAGGAGCATGAGTAGCCAGCATACCATTCCCGCTAGCGCGGACAGAGTCAAGACTCTGAGAACGGAATACGTCTGTGTGGACGTATCGAGGAATACGAAGACGGTATCGCTTCCATTGGGCGTCGCCGCCGCTCTGTACTTGAAATGACGGATTTTCCCGGAATCCCTCGCCTCTCCATAGGCCTGCAAAGCCATCTCTTCAGCCTCTGTCTCCGCCACGGACGCAATCCGGCTCACATCCATCTTGGTAACCATCCCAGAATTGCTTACCCGAACCCAAAAGTAGACAGCGGACATGGCTTGATCTTCCGTCAAAGGCGGAGCCAAAAAGCCCCTCTCCTCCCGCATGTCCGGAGGTCGCTGGGGAGCTAAGGAGATCTCATTGTCCAGCAGCATGGCCAGCATTCGGTCCGACTGCTGTTCCGTAGACCAGGCATTCACCGCGTTGATCATCCCCAGAAGAACGAGGAGAAGCACCGTGATGGCGATCATGGCTGTCACAATGAACTTTTTCTGCAGGGCTTTAATCATGACATTGCCTCCAGCATGTATCCCGTATTTCGTTTTGCCCGAATCTCCACGTTGGCATTCAGCGCTGTCAGCCTTTTACGCAGATACGAAATGTAGACCCAGACGATTCCAAGTTCTGCGTTTGTATCATATCCCCATACCTTCACGAGCAGATCCTCCGACGACAGGTAAATCCCCTGATTCAACAAGAGCAACTCCATCATCTTGAATTCCAGCTTGGGCAGCGTAAAGGATTGTCCGTTTCCGCTCAGCTCGCAGTTCTGAAGGTTCAGCGATATATCTCCGCAGCGGAGGATGTCCGGTGTGAATTCTTCCCGGCGGCGCAGCATGGCGCGAACCCTTGCCAGCAACTCGCCCATATGAAAGGGTTTGGGGAGATAATCATCGGCTCCGAGATCAAGCCCTTGAATGCGGTCTTCCACCTCTGCCTTTGCCGTCAAAAGCAGAATTGGCGTTTTACACCCCTCGCTTCGAAGCTGCCGCAACACATCGAGGCCATTGATTTTGGGCATCATTACATCGAGAATAATCCCGTCGTACTGTTCAATCCGCGCATACGCCAGGGCTTCCTGGCCATCGTAGACCGGATCGACGGTATAGTGGTGATAGGTCAGAATGTCCACAACCGCCTCTGACATGCTGATCTCATCTTCCGCATATAATAGCTTCATTTTCCAAACCTCGCGCTCTATCTGGTTTCATCCCACAACACGACCGCCTTCTCTTGCCGGCTTCGCCTCATGTCGATCAACCGCTGGTTCCGTGAGCCCCGAAAACGGAGCGAAATATCCTTCTGCGCCTGGATAAACCGGCCGTCCACGAGGACGTCCACCTGCTCCAGCATGGGCTCCGTCGCCTCACAGTGGGCATAGCTGCCCGGCGTCCACAGTTCCTCCAAGGTAAATCCGGAAAATGCCCAGATCGTCTTCTGTGGATAGCGGGCTTTCACCTTCTGCAGAAAAGGCAGCAGCACTCTCTGGTTATCCGGTTCAAACGGCTCGCCCCCCAACAGCGTCAGGCCGCTGATATACCTAGGCTCCAACAGGGTCAGCAGCTGAGTCTCCGTATCCTGGGTAAAGGGCTGCCCATATGTAAAATCCCACGTCTGTGGCTGGAAGCAATGCTCGCAGTGATTGGTACAGCCTGAGACAAACAGCGATACCCGCACCCCAATGCCATTGGCTATGTCGCAGTTTTTGATTTCTCCGTAGTGCATTCTGGGTCTTCTCCTTCCGCAAAATCCCTTTTCACCCCAGCGTCTCGCTTCACAGGGGGACATAGAAAAAGAGACGTCCTGCGACGCCTCTTCTGCCGGCGCATTTTACAGGTGCATCACCCGCTCCTTGATCTCCTGTGTGCGCCCCTGGTTCCAATACTGTGTGCCGATATACCCACAGGTGCGGCGCGCCACATTCATCGTATCCTGGTCCTGGTTTCCGCATTGGGGGCAGGTCCAAACCAACTTGCCATCCTGCTCGAGAATCTGAATCTCTCCATCCCACCCGCAGAGCTGGCAATAGTCGCTTTTGGTATTGAGCTCGGCATACATGATGTTGTCGTATATGAACCGGATGATCTGCAACACGGCCTCCAAGTTCTGCTGCATGTTGGGGACCTCCACATAGCTGATCGCCCCTCCGGTGGACAGCGCCTGAAACTGTGACTCGAACTTTAACTTTTCAAAGGCGTCAATCTCCTCCGTCACATGGACGTGATAGCTGTTTGTGATATACCCTTT
>JAHZBS010000079.1 GCA_019423265.1 Clostridiales bacterium | reverse complement strand
GACCGGCGACACCTCCCACATAGGACTGTATTTTGCGCTGCTGATCCTATGCCTGGCCGCGCTGACCGCCACGGTGCTGCTGAGAAAAAAGAAACCGGATCAAATGTAATAAGCCAGATGAACGGTGTGAAGTGACACGCCCCTTGCGAAGGTGAATACCAACGCAGGGGCGTTTTTGTGTAGTCGGTGGAAGTTGCTGAAAAGAATAAAGCTTTTAATAAAACTCAAACAATTCTCAAAAAAATCAAAAACAATCCAGCGGTATAATAAGATCATAAAATGAAGCGAAAAGAGGGAATCACTATGAATCAGAATGATCAGGAATTTCTCGTGCAGAAGATCCGCACACAGTACACTGAAAAGGAACATACCCAGCTCGACACGCTGAAAGAATTGGACGCTAAGGTTAAGCGCCCTGCAAATGGTTTCGCATACATCTTCGGCAGCTTATCGGCAATCGTCATGGGCAGCGGCATGAGCCTTGTTATGACCGACATCGGAACAACTCTCGGCATGTCGAACACCATGATCCCCGGTGTCATCATCGGGATCGCGGGTCTGTGTATGGCCATCGTCAACTATCCAATCTACAAAGGCATTCTCGGCTCACGCCGTAAGAAATATGCAGATAAAATCATCGCACTTAGCGATAAACTTATGGAAGGTTGAGGTAGATGACAGTGGCAGAATTTTTGAAGAAAGCATTTCAGGATATGAAAGACAGCGCCAAGGCCCAGCACGAGGTTGACAAGGCTCAATTTGCCGCTGTAAAGGCAGAATCCAAGGCTCAGTGGGAGGAGGCAAAGGCCATGGGCGATCCCGACAGACGCAAAGCCGTAATGCAGACGGAGCGAGATAAACAGATCGCAGAGGCAAATGAGAGAACCGCTGCTGCAAAGGCTCGTATTGACGCAGTGAGAAAGTAAAAGCGAATGACAAAGCGAGGTGCCGCAGGGCGTCTCGCTATTGTCCGTTTGGAGGGTGTAGCATAAAAAACAAAACTTTAACATTTGGGTGTTATGATGTATAATTAAGTAGGATAGACGGCGGAGTTAGTATTTGTGCCGCGCCGGAAAGGAGATTACAATGTTTAAAATATTGGTTGTGGAAGATGATAGGGAACTGAACAGAACCGTTTGCTCATTTCTGAACCATAGCGGCTACGAAGCTGCCGGCTGCCGCAATGCCACCGAAGCCTACGATGCCCTTTATGCCAATATGTTTGATCTTATCATTTCCGACATTATGATGCCCGGTGTTGACGGTTTTGAATTTGCGCGAAATGTCCGCGAGTTAAACGAGGACATTCCGATTTTGTTTATGACGGCCCGTGACGATATTGCATCCAAGCAGAGAGGTTTCCGCATCGGTGTGGACGATTATATGGTCAAGCCTATCGACCTTGACGAGCTGTTCCTGCGCATCGGAGCCCTTCTCCGCCGTGCGAAGATTGCCGCCAGCAGAAAGCTTGAAATTGGCAGCTTTGTCATGGACGCCGACGAGCATACCGCATATCTCAGCGGTGAAGAAATACCCATGACCAACCGAGAGTTTAGCATCCTGTATAAGCTGCTGTCCTACCCGAAGAAAACTTTTACGCGGACACAGCTTATGGACGAATTTTGGGATGCCGATACGGAGACAGCGCCGAGAGCTGTCGATGTGTACATGACAAAACTACGCGGGAAGCTCTCCGGCTGCCATGATTTTGAGATCGTAACGGTTCACGGACTTGGGTATAAGGCGGTGATCAAGTGAGGAATGAGACACGAATAAAAAGCGTTCTCAAATGGATAAGCGACTATTTGATTTTTTTCCTCCTTGTCGCCTTTGTGATTACGTGCTGCACCATGCTGTTTGTGTCCACGCTGACGACCACATTGGATATCACGCTGACGGAAAAAGATTTGAGCGCTGCGGCGAAGCTGACATTTGGAAATGTGGCAATTTTGAGCCTTGTTTTCTGTGCTATCGATACGGTTCGCAGGAGATATACTGTGGAGCGCCCGGCAAAGCGCATTACGGATGCTGCCGAAAAGATAATGCAGGGAGATTTTACTGTTCGGGTAAAGCCGCAGGGCAAGCTCGGCTCAGATAACACCTTTAACGAGATCATCGAGTGCTTTAATAAAATGGCAGAAGAACTGGGCAGCGTTGAAACCCTGCGCACAGATTTCATAGCCAATGTATCGCACGAGATGAAAACACCTCTTGCTGTCATGCAAAACTATGGGACACTTTTGCAGGCGCCGGAGTTGTCCGATGAAAAACGAATTGAATATGCAAAAGGCGTGACCGACGGGTCTCGCCGTATGGCGGATATGCTGGCCAACATATTAAAGCTCAACCGCCTCGAAAATCAGCAGATCTATCCCCAGACTTCCGAATTTAATCTTGGGGAGCAGCTCTGCGAGTGCTTTTTACAGTATGAAAATGTGTGGGAAAAGGCGGCGATCCAAATCGATACCGACATTGCTGAAAATGTGAGAGTCAAAGCGGATGCCGAACTCTTAAGCCTTGTATGGAACAATCTGTTTTCCAATGCCTTTAAATTTACTGAAGCCGGCGGAACGGTGACGGTGACACTTTTTGCAACCGAACATCACGCAGTGGTCAAGGTTTCCGATACCGGTTGCGGGATGTCGCCGGAAGTTGGGTCTCACATTTTTGAAAAATTCTATCAGGGTGACCCCTCCCACTCAGCACAGGGCAACGGGCTAGGTCTTGCACTTGTAAAAAGAGTTATTGACATTATGCAGGGGGAAATCGGAGTGGAGAGTGCTGTAGGTAAAGGAAGCACATTCACCGTAAAGATTCGGAGACGATAGCTATCTGCGGCGATCCGGAATGGAGAATGAATATGGACCTCAAGAAGATCGGGAGAAAGTTGCTTTTTCCTCCAATTTGGGTAAGTGGTGTTCTACTTGTTATCAGCACGGCAGCGATCATAGCCGTATTCGCAAAGGACATAAACAAAACCCCCATTGCCTATGTATCCTATGTGGCCGCCTTTTACACGCTAGTGGTCGTCTGCGCGTTTTTCGGGGTGGTTGTCCCGAAGCGGTACAAAGCGGTCAAGGAGATGATATATGACAATCCCATCGGAAACCGGTATATGAACGATGTGGAATTCAAGAATCGTGTATCCCTATACTGTTCTCTCGGCGTGAATCTGCTTTATGTAGGAACAAATGTTGTTTCCGCTTTTCTATATCATTCGGCCTGGTTTGGTATTCTCGCCGGATACTATATGATTTTAGCGGTCATGCGCTTTCTGCTGGTGTGGTATAGCCATAAGAACAAGCTGGGAACAAAACGCTTGATGGAGTTGCAATGTTCTCGTATATGTGCGGTTATCCTGACGACAATCAACCTTGTGCTGTCTGGCACTGTACTGATGATTCTGTATCGCCATAAAGGATTTCAGTACCCTGGAATGCTGATCTATGTTGCGGCCATGTATACCTTTTATGTAACGTCCACCGCCGTCAGAGACCTTATAAAATATCGGAAATTCAATAACCCGATCCTTTCTACCGCAAAGACAGTCAAAATGGCGGCGGCGCTCGTCTCTATGCTGTCGCTTGAAACCGCTATGTTTTCCCAATTCGGAGATGAAATGCCCCTGCAAAGTCAGCGGCTTATGATTGCTTTGACGGGAGCGGGCGTCAGCCTTATTGTAATCGCGATGGCGGTCTATAGGATCGCCATCGCCACAAAAGAAATTCGAGAGATGAGGAGCTGAGATTAGGATGGAGAAGAATCAGGACAGCGAAACATTCCGTTATACGTATTCTGCCAAACAGCAGGAAGAAATCAACAAAATTCGAGACAAATATATTACTCCGGAGGAAGATAAAATGGAGCAGTTGCGGAGACTCGACCAGAGCGTTACCAAAAAGGCAGGAATGGCAGCTCTCACCGCCGGCATCATAGGAGCCTTGATCTTAGGATTGGGAATGAGCTTTGCGATGACAGATCTGGGGGAAGTATTCGGCTCCTATCGTATAGGACTGATTGTCGGAATCATCGTCGGGGGCATCGGTATTGTCCTTGTGAGCTGTGCGTATCCCATTTACAACCGCGCGATACGAAGAGAGCGAGAAAAAATTGCTCCGGAAATTCTTAGCCTTACGGATGAATTGATGAGATAACTTTCTCTCTCTTGAGAAGCTTTTTATAGGTGAAATCTATTCCAAATGCGCCAAGGGGAGCGGTAATAAGAATTGCGAGAACTGCTACGGATAGCACAATCTGTCCGCAGGGCAGCCCCATTGCCAGAGGTACGGAGCCAATTGCCGCCTGTACCGTGGCCTTGGGGAGATAGGCGATCATACAAAAGATACGTTCTCTCCAAGTCAAAGGGGTTCCGAGCAAACAGATAGCCACGCCGATTGACCGAAAAATAAGTGCGATAGCAATCATCAAAACAGCGGCAATACCGGCATGGAGCGTATAGCGAATATCAACCGCTGCCCCGACTAACACAAACAGCAGCACTTCGGCGGCGAGCCAGAGCTTGCCAAATTTTTCAGACAGGCGTTGTGACACAGCGGTGATACTTTTGATTTTGATAGCACACGCCATACTGACTACGGCCAGCAGCCCTGATACCGGCACAATTCCTTTTGCCCATGTCTCGACCGCCATAAGCAGGAACGATACTCCGAGGACAAGGATAACTTTCATGCTGTTTCTGACACAGTGCCCGCGTGCATATGCCGTTTCAAAAAACAGGCTGAGGATGTATCCTACAATGGCCCCAAGGATGATACCGAGCAGAATCGAGATAGGAATATTCACGAAATCCATGATGTGTACACTGCCGCCTTGTGCCATGCTGACAAAGGTTGAAAATAACACAATTACAAAAATATCGTCACAGGAAGCACCCGCCATAATGAGTTGCGGGATGCTTTTTTCTGTTCCGTATTTCATTTCCACAAGCTGAATCATCCGTGGCACAACAACGGCCGGGGAAACAGCGCCGAGTACGGCGCCCATAACAGCCGCTTCCATTCTTGTGATACCGAGAATATAAGGTGCAAACGAGAAAAACGCCAGGATCTCACAGCTTGCGGGGATACATGACATCATGATGGCGGGCCGGCCGACTTTTTTAAGGTCAGCCAGGTTAAGCGATAGCCCCGCTTTCAGCAAAATAATAATCAGGGCCATCTGCCGCAGATCAGCGGAGATAGACAAAATAGACGGGTCGAGCAGATTAAGGACATATGGTCCTAATACGATGCCTGTTACCAGCATTCCGACGATGCGCGGCAGCTTTACCCTTTGGCAGATGGCGGCCATAGCCAGCCCTACAAGAAAAATAAGGCCAAGTGAAGTCAGCATGGAATTTCCTCCTTTTGGACGCAAAAAAGCTGATGGTTTCTGCGTCGATAAAATTGCAGAAGTCATCAGCTTCATAAGCGGTTTAGGTTGCCCAGGGGAGAACTTCATTCCCATTTCCTATTATATACCATAGGCGATACTTTGTAAACCCCCAATTCACCGCCGCGCTCTAGCGCTCCCAGGGGGCGATTGACAGATAGAGGCGAAAGGGGTATAATATTTCCGCATGTTTGCATGAATACTAACAGATCGGAGGGTCACTATGCTCCTGACTACATATACAAAGGCGCAGCTGAAGGAAGGGCTGGCCCTAGGTATGCCCATTGCCCTAGGGTACATCTCCGTATCCTTTGCGTTTGGAATGATGGCGTCTGGCGGCAACCTGCCGATTTGGTCCGCTGTGCTGATTTCCATGACCAATCTAACCTCGGCGGGGCAGCTGGCAGGCACGCAATTGTTGATCGCAGGGGCGCCCTATATTGAGATCGCCATAACCACATTCGTCATCAACATTCGCTATTTTTTAATGTCGCTCTCCCTGTCCCAGAAGCTGCGGCCAGGCACAGGGATCCTAAAACGGATGGGGATGGCGTTTGGGATTACGGATGAAATTTTTGCCGTGGCGTCGGGCAGAAAGGAAGTCACGCCAGCGTTTATGGCGGGGCTTATCGCGCTGCCATACCTGGGATGGGCGCTGGGAACCTTGGTGGGGGCGACGGCCAGCTATCTGTTGCCCGAGGCGCTGCGGGACGCCCTGGGAATCGCCATATACGGAATGTTTCTCGCGATTATCGTGCCGCCGTCCCGAAAGAGCTGGTCCTGCCTAGCCGTTGTGTTGACGGCGGTGGCATGTTCTTGCCTATTTCATTACATGCCGATTCTCAGCCGGACGCCAGCCGGCTGGCGCATCATCATCTGTGCTGTCGCGGCGGCAGGAATGGGGGCCGTGGTATTTCCCATCCATCCGCCGGATGAAAAAACGGAAGGAGACGCCGCGCCATGAATTATCCCCGCATTCTAATTGCAATCTTTGTTATGGCCCTTGTCACTTATTTGATCCGGGCGATCCCGCTTGTCATTTTTCGGAAGAAAATAAAAAATGTGTATGTGCAATCGTTTTTGTACTATGTGCCCTATGCGGTGCTGGGGGCTATGACATTCCCGGATATATTGCAGTCCACGGGAAATTTGGCGGCGGGGATTGCCGGCTTCCTCGTGGCCCTGGTATTGGCCTGGAAAAACAAAGGCCTTCTTACCGTCGCGCTGTCGGCGACAGCCGTGGCCTTTGTGACGGAGCGGCTGCTGTATTACCTGGGATGACATGTTTACAAATAGCGGGAACTGTGATAAAATGATGAAAAGTAAAAGGGACTGAAAGGACGGAGAAATGGAACCATTATCGTGGATTCACGCAATTATCATGGGAATTGTACAGGGGTTGACAGAATTTTTGCCGGTCAGCAGCTCTGGACATCTAGTCTTGGCAAAGTTCATAATTGGAGCGGATGCCAGCTTAAATACGTCCGCTCTATTTGAGATATTGCTGCATGTCGGCACTTTGGCGGCGGTATGTGTCGTATATTTTCGTGACGTGGTCCTGCTGATCAAGGAAGGATTGCTGCTAATTCGGGATGGAGTTTTATGGCTGATTCACGGCGGCAAGCGGAAATTCGGGATGTATAGAGACCGCAAGATGGTGTTGCTGGTCATCGTGGCTTCGATTCCCACTGCCATCTTGGGACTTGTCATGCAGAAATTCTTGGAGGATCTGTTTCTCAGCTCGGTGATGGCGGTGGGATTTGCCCTTCTCCTCACGGGTGGAATGCTGCTGGCCTCCGCCAAGATCCCCGCGGGCAAAAAGAGGCTGGAGAAGACAAGCTATCGGGATGCGGCCGTCATCGGATTCTTTCAAGGCGTGGCCACGATCCCTGGGATCTCCCGGTCCGGCTCCACCATTGTGGGCGGTATGCTCTGCGGCCTTGACCGCGAGTTTGCCATCCGGTTTTCCTTTCTGATTTCCATGCCTGCCATAGGGGGAGCCGCTATATTAAAACTATCCAGTGTATCCGGGGCTGATCTGGCGCTCAATTGGTTTCCCTATTTAGTAGGCGCCATAGTCGCCGCGATTGTGGGATATGCCTGTATCCGGGGACTTCTTGCGATTCTCAAGCGGAATAAGTTTCATTACTTTGGATTTTATTGTCTAGCTGTTGGACTGGTGGCCGTCGTCTGGGGATTCCTCCACTAGGCAACGGCGAGATTACGGGGACGAGCGAGGGGGAGCTGCCATGGCGCAAAAGAAAAGATCGACAAAGAAAAAAAAGCCTGCAAATGCACAGAGAAAGAAACAGACCAAAAGTCCGCTGCGGACCGAAGTTCAATATCTGCTCATTTTTTTAGGGATGGTTCTGGTGGCGATGGGGGTTTTTCTCCACACCTCCATGGGGGCCTTCGGGCGGGTTCTCTATGAAGTCTTTATCGGTCTGTTTGGGTTCAGCGCGTATTTGATCTGTATTTATATGATTGTTGTAATGGGAATGTGGATGCTGGGGAAGCTGGACAGCCGACGAAAAGTGAAGGCCGTGACGGCTTTTTTCAGTATTTTGTTGATCAGTATTTTCTTACATGTGTTCAATGTGGGAAGCACAGCGGAACTGATGGACTTATATCATAAGGCGACGCCCAAGACGGGTGGGCTCGTCGGCGGCATTCTGGGAACGGGGCTTCTCAAGATTTTGGGCAAGACGGGGAGCATCATTCTGCTGTCAGGGCTGGCCGTCATCTGTCTTGTGATTTTGACAGAGCGGTCTGCGCTGAAAGCGGCGGGCGAGGCGACCGGGCGCGCGGCGGACTCCGCCAGAAAAATGCGCGACCGGCAGAAGGAAAAGCGCGCCCAGCGCGTGCAGAGACAAGAGATGTCCCCCGCCTCCAGGGAGGACCGAGCGCAGTCGGATCCCATCGTTGTCCGCGGCGTGGGGATTGATACCGCGGCGGAGCATAAAAAGCCGGCAAAGAAAAGAAAGCGGGAAGCCAGAGCGCCTATCGAGGATGGTTCTGTGGACATTCCGCTGTTGGAAAGCGATCCATACCGGCAGCGCAAGAAGAAGGCCGCGGCCCAGGAGATAGCAGAGCCGGAGCCGAGTTTTATGGCCGAGGCCCAGGAGAGTGCCCTATTTTTAGAAGATGAGTGGGAGCCAGAGCCTTTGCCTCCGGAGACTCCCGATCCGGTTCCCGCGCCAAAGACAGCGCCGGCTTCAGGGCAGAACCGGCAGTCTGTGACGGAACCCTCTCAGAAAGGCGCGGCCGAATCCGCGGAGCAGGGGCAGTATCAGTTTCCGCCCATCGATCTGCTGAGCCCTCCCAAACAGGATACCGGCGGAAGCTCCAAGGCGGAGCTGATGAAGAGTGTACAGGTTTTGGAGCAATCTCTTATGAGCTTTGGCGTGGAAGCGAAAGTTGTGCAGGTCAACCGGGGACCGGCCGTGACGCGGTATGAGCTACAGCCGAAACAGGGGGTAAAAGTAAGCCGGATCGTGAATTTGGCAGACGATATTGCGCTGAATCTGGCCGCATCGGGCATCCGCATTGAGGCGCCCATTCCGGGGAAAAGCGCGGTGGGCATTGAGGTGCCAAATAAGGAAGCCGCTTCCGTCAGCCTGCGGGAGGTCATCGAGAGCGACGTCTTTAAGAAGTTCCCTTCCAAGTTAGCCTTCGGGTTAGGGAAAGATATCGATGGCGAGGTGCGTGTGGCAGATATCGCCAAGATGCCCCACCTGCTTATCGCAGGCGCTACAGGATCCGGCAAGAGTGTCTGTATCAACTCCCTGATTATCAGTCTGCTATATAAAGCGGACCCCAAGGAGGTCAAGCTGATCCTGGTGGATCCCAAGGTCGTTGAGCTCTCGGTCTACAATGGCATTCCCCATCTCTTGATACCCGTGGTCAACGATCCGAAAAAAGCGGCGGCCTCCCTAAATTGGGCGGTACAGGAGATGACACAGCGATACCGGAAATTCGCGGATATGAATGTCCGGGATATCCGGGGATACAACACGGCGGTCAAGGAGCAGCCGGAGCTGGAATTAGAGCCGCTGCCCCAGATCGTTATCATCATCGATGAGCTGGCGGATCTGATGATGGTGGCATCGAAAGAGGTGGAAGAGGCCATATGCAGGTTGGCGCAGATGGCGCGGGCGGCGGGATTGCACCTTGTGATCGCCACCCAGAGACCCTCCGTGGACGTCATCACAGGTCTGATCAAAGCCAATATCCCATCCCGCTTAGCCTTTGCCGTGTCTTCCGGCACAGACTCCAGGACGATCCTGGACATGGTCGGCGCGGAAAAACTGTTGGGAAAAGGCGATATGCTCTTCTGCCCTATGGGGGCGTCCAAGCCAACGCGGATTCAGGGCGCGTTTGTCTCCGACAAAGAGGTGGAGACCATTGTGGCGGCGGTGAGAGTCAACGCATCGTATGACGAAGATCTGATTGAGACCGTCAGCGGCGGCAGCGTGGGCGGCGCGTCAGGCGAGGATGACGAGCTGGACGAGATCTTGCCGGAAGCGATCTCTTTTGTTGTGGATAAACAAAAGGCCTCGATCAGTATGCTACAGCGGGCATTTCGCATCGGATTCAACCGAGCGGCGCGGCTGATGGAGGCCATGTATGCGAGAGGGATAGTGGGGCCGGACGAGGGAAGCAAGCCCAGAAAAGTTTTGATTTCGAGAGAAGAATTTGAAAATGATGAAGGAAAACAGCTATGACAGGAGGCAGCGATGAGCACAGTCAAAAGCGACATTGAGATTGCCAGAGAGGCAACGATGCTCCCAATACGTGACGTGGCGGCACAATTGGGGATT
>JAHZBS010000078.1 GCA_019423265.1 Clostridiales bacterium | reverse complement strand
GTGGTTGTCATTCCCAATATGCGGACCATACGCGGGGAGACCATCCAAAAGCTGTTATCCTTCGCCAAGGCGGGAGGAAAGGTGATTTGTGCCGGCGATTTCCCGGCTTTTAGCGATCTTGCGCTGGAGGGGATGGAGGCAGAATTCCGGCTGGCAGGGGGCATCATCGTGCGGCCGGAGGAAGCGGTGGCTCGGGTTCGCTCGATTGTCCGAGCGGATATCGTTCCGGAGCGGACATCGGAATACTATGCGCTCCATCGACGGATTGACGGGATGGACGTGTTCATGAGCTACGGAATCCCCAAGGGGACGCGCTGTCTATACCGCGCTTTTGGAAAGCCTTCGTATTGGAATTGCCAGGATGGGAGGAGCTACGCTCTAAAAGGGGAGCCCTGCCAGGAGGGAACTTATATCACCATGCCGGTGTGGGATACGGAATTCCCCATTATTGTGTTTAGCGAGGAAGAGGCGGATGAAGAGTTCAAGCTGCTGGAGCCCGTGCAGGAGATCCCGCTGGATGATGTCTGGGAATTTGAGGTTAAGCCGGCGCTTGACAATCAATGGGGCGATTTTGAATTGCCGGTCCATGAGCCGGTTGTGGGCGTGCTTGTAAAGGAATTTGAGGATCTGGGGATCGCCCGAGAGCCGGTTCTCTCTGCGGTTCCATGTGAGAGAAGCGTCCGGTATTCTTTTGGGCCTTACTATCTGGCCGCCGGGCCTTTTCAGACACGAGAACAATGGCAGCGGACGGCGGAGAGAGCAGCACAGGGGATTACGGAAGGATTTGCGCCCTACGAGATGTCCATGCGATATGGTCTGGAACAGGAGCCGGGCCATCAGGGATACCACGGGCTTAAAGGGAAGGTGACAGACGCATATCTGACCGTAGGACAACTAGAGACAAAGAGCTGGCATATGGACCCAAAATATAATCCATATCCGGAGGGAGTCGGAAGAGTCTTCTATACCACTGTTCTCAGCGACCGGGATCAGGATGCCTATTTGCTTACGGATTCCATGAAGCCAGACCGGCTTTACGTCAATGGGATCGAGTACAGGGGAGACTGTCACTCGATCCCGCTGAAGAAAGGGTGCAATCCGGTTGTGGCGGCTTACCTGGATTGTGGGCGAACGTATCTGCTGTTTGCCACGTCCCGGGAGGCAGCGCAGGAGCCTGCCCCATATCCGCTGGCCATGCGGTGGTATCGAAATCCCCACATCCTTCCCCTTGACGTTTTTGGAGGACAGTATGCGGGACAGTATATCCATCTCCGCTTCGACGCCCCGCCGGCCACAGAGTGTTTGAAGCTGCGCGCCAGAGGAGCGGTAGTCGCCTATATCGGCGGCGAAAGGGCCACCGTTATGTCCGACGGCGAGAGTCAGAGGATCCGAATTGAGAATCCAAGGCCGGACGTGACAGAGGTCCATCTCTTTATTCGAGTGGAAAAGGGGCATTACGCCGGTGCGGCGCTGGAGGAGGCGGTTGCCGTAACCTGTGGAGCCGGGCGGATCCGTGAGGGCGATTGGTCGCAGATCAGCGGGTTAAAGGCGTATTCGGGGGGAGCCTGGTACCGGAAGACGTTGCATCTGGATGCGTGTAGCCAGGAAGCGCTGCTGGACCTTGGCGAGGTCGTTTCCTCGGCTAGCGTGTATGTCAACGGCCAATATGCGGGGACAAGGATTGCGGCGCCGTGGACTTTCTCCATCGGACCTTGGCTCAAAAAAGGCGACAATCGCCTTGAGATAGAGGTTTACAATACATTGGGGAACCAATTTGAATTTACGCCCACTCCCTACAAGACGGGGATCCGGTCAGGACTTTTGGGCAAAGTGAGGCTCTGGACGGCGGAGGAACGCCCATAAAGGATCGGCGGGTACGAGAATACCAAAAGAATCGAGCGTATCGCACACGCTCGATTCTTTTGTGTAGCGCAACTAGCTAATCCTTCGACACAACCTTCTTTGTATTAACAGGAAAATTTAACAAATCTGTCGCCTCTATCTCCAAAGCATCCGCGATATTAAATAGGATTTCCAGCGAAAAGGAACGAGCGATATTGGGCGCTTCGATAGAGCTAATATGTGACCGGCTGACCATGGCCAAATCTGCAAGTTGCTGTTGTGTCATGCCTTTCAGCTTGCGAAAATAGGCAATAGCTAACCCTATTTCAATGAAGCGATCTCGATTTTTGAATTGCCCAGCAGATCTTTGTGTCATAATTCACCAACCTTTCGAAATATTTGATAAACCTATTGTCCTACACTTATTAATTATAATAGAGTGGAAAAATTTGTCTGTAAAATATATTGAGTAATTGACATATTTTTTGAGCAATAGTATAATGTATAGCGCGGAGGTGAGATATATTTGATTTTGGAAGCAAAAGAACTATGGGAAAAAACCAATGAAAATATATTGGTCTCTTCCTATGTCGGGGCAAGAGCAAATCGAGATGCGCCCATCGTGGCAAAGAACATACGAAGAGCGCTCTCATCTTTCATCCAAGCAGGCGCAAAGAATTTTATAATTGGCATTCCCTATATCGAAAATCTCAAAAACCATTTTTACGATGCGGTCATTCGGCAGATCCACGAAGTGAATGACTCGTCGGGGGTGAGAATCGGCGTGCTGACAAGCAAGCGCAATGAGAGGGAATGTCTTTTCTACGAAAAGGAGTATGCGCTTGATTTCATCGGTTTTGCGGAGAGTTCATCGGGAAGAAAGTTGGAAGTGGAGCTCTTAGAAAATAACATGTTTTCCGGCGTGCTCTGCTATTATACCAAACATTTAAGCCAGTACGGCTGCGTGCCGGTGATCGCAAGAAAAAAGAATCTGCCAGTTCAAAATATTTATCTCGATACATATCAACATATGTTAACGTACAAAGCTCAGTATGTTCAAGATACGAAATATAAACATCTCATGATGAAGAAGAATGAGTATGAAAAGGCGCTGAGCCAGCGTGTACCGGAGGAAGCACAAAGTCTTCTAAAGGATTATATTGCTGTTATGGATGAATTGTTAACCTATGTGATAGAAGTGTCAAACCAATCAGAGCATTGACAATAGATAATGTTTTAATAGCGTACAATAAAGAAAAAAATATTTTGCAGGTTGATCATTTTTGGTACAACCAGTGAACCTGTTAAAAAAGCGGAATGTGGAATGCAAAATTGCCCTGAAATGCCTTGTTCTAGTGGATTTTTGACGATCGAAGACCAAAAAAAATAATTGATAATATTTCAATAAATGAATATAATATAACAAGAAATAGAATCAGAAGATTCACTGAGGAGGCAATAGAGAAAGATGGATTCCACAAAATTTGTATCCAGATTTGGGAACATGTATGATTTGCTATTTTTGTATAAGCTTTATTTTAACAAAGCTGAATGGATGTCAGAGTTCTCACTTCATAAGAAGGTTGAGAGAGACAATCTGTTTTATGAGAGAACGGTCAGTGAATTTGGCGAATTCCCCGCGGAGTTAAAAATATTCTGTACCATGAATGAAGATGATCTGACATTCCTGGATACTCTCTATTTTGATCTGCTGGAGCAGGATATTGAACTTACATTCCAGGCATTCAGCGCTAAGCTGGAAGAGGAAGAGTTTCTGAAGCAACAGGTGTTCCGCTTCTATCTCGGAATTGATATTACCGGCAAGACTATGTTGGAGATTGCGGAAAAAGTTGATGGGAGCTATTATTCTGAGGAAATCAAGCATCTGTTGTTGTCGTTTTATATTAAACCTGAAAAATATCAAAAGGTTCTTATCTATGATCTGATTTCCAAGGAAGCGATGTTGACCAATTATTATCAGCGCAATTTCAAAACGGTCACGAAAGCTCAGGAGACCTTCGAGGAGGACAATATCGACTCCTTTATCAATAGCAAGAAGGAGACGCTGTGCTCTATCGCATTGATCGCCAAGAATATGATCATTTCCAGAGAAATCGGTGAATATAATGTGGTCATCTTAGGCTCCGATTATCAAGAGGTGTTGCAGGAGCGGGAGAGCGACGGCGAGGCGCCGGATTTGATCGGGTTTGGCAAGGTCATGTCCGAGCAAAATCGCGTCGTCATTCTGGATATGCTTCTGGAGCATAAAGAGCTGTCTACCAGCGATATTGCCCGCCGGCTGAAAGTTTCGGTCAACGCTGCGTATTACCATCTGAATATGATGACCGACATCGATATGCTGTTTTCGCGCAATGAAGGGCGGACGGTCTATTTCAAGATCAATCCCAACCATTTCGCCGCGATCCGCAAAGCGCTGGAAAAATATATGTAATGTAGATCGTAGAAGTCAGGTAAGCGCCCCCATATGTAGTCTAGCATATGGGGGCTTTTGTGTTTTGAATTGTAAAGAATGTCTATAAATAGAACTATATTTTTATAAACTTAGTGCATTTAAAAATACATAAGAATATGTTAATATTAGATCATAAAATTTTGCACGATAACAAAACCTTGATTCGATTAATTTTAGGAGGCTGTTGTGGTATGAAAGAGGTTCGAAAAGCGGTAATAGCAGGTATCTTGTCAATTTCTATCTTTCTTTTGTCTTCCTGTACACAGAATAGCAGCGGGGGATCAGCGCAATCGGATTCCGGGGAAGAAATATATGGGCCTCATATAGAATTATATAATCCGGATATGCCCAAAAAAGTAATGCTAGGCGACAATGTCACTTTGCGGTTTAGCCCGTCGGAAGATTCGGAGACGTACAATGAGATCTCTCATTTTTTGGTCACGCTGATCGCGGTGGTCCGGACGGATCATTTTGATCAGCCTGAGAATGAGGACGGTCTGTGGGGGCTTGTTTATTGTTTTCAGCTGGACAACAGCGTGGATAATGTTGGGTGGGTTCCCTTTCGCGAGCTCACGGAGTATTCGGAAGAAAACAAGCATCTGCTTCGGTATCCTGTCCAACTAAAAGAAGGCTGTAAGGATTTGGATACGGGAGACGAAGTTAAATGGGACAATGTGCTAGTCACATATGAAGAGGATTATGCGATTGTCAGCTGGGAGGGCGGTCACAATCATCGGGTCAGCCCGGACGACATTGTGTACCCTGATGTAAAAACGGTCAATACAGAAAGGCTTCATTAGCGCAGAAAATCTAAACCGCGATCTCTTGAAAATGTGGGACAGACAAGGGCGTTCTGTATCTTCAGAGCGCCTTATTTTTAAGAATGGGAAGGTGTATTATAATAATGGATGCGATTGCATACTGCGGACTTGCGTGTTGCGTGTGTTCGCACAGTGAAAATTGCATTGGTTGCCAGGACGGAGGCTGTGAAAGCCACGGCTGGTGCAAAAACTATAAATGTTGTAAGGAAAAAGGGTTGAATGGCTGCTGGGAATGTTCGGAATTCCCTTGCTCCGGAGGTATGCTCGATAAGCCCCGGATCCGAGCCTTTGCAGAGTTTGCCAGGCGGTATGGTGTCGATGAACTGGAAAAATGCCTTCTCAGAAATAGAGAGAAAGGCATCGTCTATCACTGCGAAGGACAGCTTACCGGCGATTACGATAGGTGCCAGACCGAAGAAGAAATAATCGAAATGATTCGAACCGGATTGAGGCGGTGAGATCGGTTTTCTGCAATTGACTTTTTCAATGAAAAAGTGTTGACACGCAACATAAAATGTGATATTATATAAACCGTCGCTAAGGTGACTGTGTCAGATTTTTTAGAATAAGCGGATGTGGCGGAATTGGCAGACGCGCTAGATTCAGGTTCTAGTGGTGTAACAACCGTGGGGGTTCGAGTCCCTTCATCCGCATGAGAGGCAGCTTCGTTTAACTGAAAACGAAGCTGTTTTTTGTCCGTCAGGCGGTCTGCTGTGAGGGGCATAACTTTTTTGCGCCCTAATCCAGCAGCGGCCGCATGGGAAGCAGCGGCGGCTCCGTCCAATCGGGGCACTGATCCAACAGTGTGCAAAAGCGGCGCATGGACTTGGTGACATGTTTGTTTTTATGGTATACGAGATTGAAGGTGCGATTCCACTCTTGCCCTTCATTCTGGAAGAGATGGACCTCCTCAGCCCTGGCAGCCTCCTCCAGAAGCCGGACGGAGATAACGGCCATGCAGCGATTCACGAGAATTGCCTGGAGCATGGCCTCGGGGTTGTTATACTCAAGAGCAATCTTAATCCGGACATGGCGACTTGCCAGATACTGTTCAAATAGCTCCCGCGTCCCGCTTCCGGGCTCCCGCATGACAAAGTCCATGTCCTGGAGATCCCGGCTGTGCAGCGAGGGCTTGGAATAGAAGGGGTGTCCCTTACCGCAGGCGAGGACGAGAAAATCCTTGAGCTTCGGCTTGCTGATCAGCTCCGGACTTTTAACGATACCTTCCACAAGGGCGATATCCAGCTCATTGTTCAGCAGTTTCTGGGAGATGCTGGCCGTGTTGCTGATGCTGGCAAAGATATCCGTATCCGGGTTTTCACAGCGGTAGCGCTCAATGAGCTGCGGGAGTATGCCGCTGCCGACGGTGATCGTGGCGCCAATCCGCAGCCTGTCCAGAGTGTGCTGAGACTCCATATAGTCCTCCAAAAAATTAAAACGGCTGGTGAGATCGCGGGCCAGAGGGAGCAATTTTTCCCCTGCCTCTGTAATATGAAGGCGATTCCCCAAACGCTCAAACAACAGCACGCCGTAGTGAGATTCCAGCTCACTGATTTTTTGACTGACAGAGGGCTGGCGTATCATATACCGTTTCGCGGCGGCGCTCATGCTCCCCGTCTCCGCCACTGCCACAAATATCTGCAAATGCCAAATCGTCATGGTTTCCTCCAACATAATATCAAAATACTCGCCTATAGATTTTTCCTATAGATTCTTTACATATTATAGTACTTTACTTATAACCTGACAAGTGGTATTCTATACATACAGTTTCGCATGTCATCTTTATGGAAGAATGTGTAGAGGTGAATAGAAATGAAAGGTAAGGAGTACTCTGAGGAATATGCGGAGCTAATTCTCGGCTCTAACAAGGGATATACCTTTGAAAAAAGTAGAGTTGATCCGGTATCCCGTATAAAGAAACGGAGCAAACCAGGAAACCGTCGGGCATATGCTTTCAGACAGCCTACATTTAGCGAAATGGCCAAACACTATGGCGTTGATATTGATTCGGATAATGTGGTGATTGAGTTTTGAATGAGAATATTTTTGAAAGTTTTGCACCATTTATACAGGAATTCATCTATAAAAACCGATGGACATCCCTGTATGATATACAATTGCAGGCGGCTGATGTACTGTTTCATTCAGATAACAATGTAATTATTTCATCTTCCACGGCTTCGGGCAAATCGGAAGCCGCCTTTTTTCCCATAATCACTCGGCTTTATAATGCACCGATCCAGTCCATTGGAGCGCTATATATCAGCCCGCTTAAAGCGCTGATTAATGACCAGTACACCAGAATCGGGGAGCTGTTGAAGGAAAGTGGGATCCCTGTGACTCATTGGCACGGGGATGTCAGTACATCTAACAAAAGAAAGCTGTTAGCCCAGCCGCGGGGAATACTGCAAATTACGCCGGAATCACTTGAAAGCATGTATATCCACCATTTTGATAGATTTTGCGAGTTATTTGGGCAGCTGCAATATATAGTAATCGATGAAATACATTCCTTTATCGGCACGGACCGGGGATTGCAAGTGTTATCGAATATTATAAAAATTGAAACGCAAATCAAACGCTCTGTATGCCGGATTGGCTTGTCGGCTACCATATCCGATATGCAGGGCGCAGCCAGATGGATTGGGACCGGAAGTTCCCGAAAAGTTTCTGTTGTCCGGGAAAATAATAAAGCCAGGAAGATCAGGCTCTTTTTGGAGGAGTATTTTGGTCCAAAGGATATTGTGGAGCATGGACGCACTGCATTTTACGAGTACCTGTATAAAGCCAGTCAAAATAAGCGCAGTATTATTTTTACGAATACCAGGGGAGAAGCGGAAGAAATCACATACCATTTAAAAATGATCGCCATGCAGCGCAATGAAGCCAATATCTATTGCGTTCACCACAGCAGCCTGACAACGTCTATGCGAAACGATATTGAAGCGCAGCTGCGCAATGGGACAGGAGATATTTGCATTATAGCAACAGCAACGCTGGAATTGGGAATTGACATTGGCACATTAGATACCGTATTTCAGATTAACGCTCCCTACTCTGTTTCCAATCTGGTGCAGCGTATGGGCCGTTCTGGGCGAATAACAAAAATATCCAATATGAAGGTGGTTTGTCTGTCCTATATTGACCCCGACGGAGCGCCGGATTTTGGAAATATTCCCTGGGATATGATCCAGGCGGTTGCCATGATTCAACAGTATATTGAAGCGCGCTGGGTTGAACCATTCTATTGTAAAGAAAAACCGTTCAGTTTTTTGTGCCAACAAATCATGAGCGGTATTGTGGCTAACAATGGGATGACGCCTTATAAACTGCGGAGTTTTGTCAGGTCGTTGCCCATGTTTGAGCATATGACCGATGCAGAGATTGAGAAACAGGTACAGTATATGCTTAAGACCGGCCAGCTTGAGCTTTCAGAATGGGGAGGAGAAAAGGAATATATTATCGGGCTTAACGGGGAACGGATTGTAAATCACTACAGTTTTTACGCAAATATTCTGGATATGAAGGAATATACCGTATACCACAAAAGCAATGAAATAGGCCAGGTCAACCTGACGGTAGAAAAGGGGGACACGTTGGTTCTGGCTGGCGTGGCCTGGAAGGTACAATCCATAAACCACAGCAATAGAACCATTTCTGTTGTCAGCACAGAAGGCGCATTTCGAAAGCTGTGGGAAGGCAGCGGCGGCTGCTTCCATCAGGAGGTGGCCCAAAGGATGCGTCAGGTTCTTGATGAAGATGTAATGTATCCTTACATGGGGGAAATTGCCAGGCAGACGTTGTTTCGCTCTAGGGAAATATACCGGGTATTGGGGCTTCATGAGCAAAACCTGATTTTGACGGAGGAGGGGGTATATATTTATATGCCTTGGCTGGGGAGCAAGCAGCTTAGCACGCTCTTGTTTCTTTTGAGCCTTCCTGAGGTGGAGAGCCGGTTGGGGTATGATCACGTGTTGCTTGAGCATAAGGTCGGCATTAAGATTAAGACACGGAGAGAATTGCGGGAAAAGGAGATCCTTGAGGCCATATGTGAGTTTGCGCTGGATGATGCATATCTTTTAGAATATCTGGATATCAAGTGGGATATCAAAGAGAAGTTCGATCGTCAGGTTGAACCGTCCTTGCTGAAGGTTGCCTATCTGAAGGACTATATGGATACAGAAACAGTTTACCATTGGGCACAGTCTAGACTGCAAGAAATGATATAGGTTGTTTGTCTAAAATCCGCAAGCTATCTCTCGAAAGCCTTGAAAAACGGGCATTTCACGGGATATGAGAGTTGATTGTACTACTATTTACTGCTTTTAACGGAAAGTGCCTTGATATGCTATCCCCCGTGATAAGCCCCACCAGCAAACGAAGCTGACACGGCACGTCGGTAAAGGCAAGCGGCGTTTCTCACTTCCTACGCTGGAGAGCGGAAACGCCGTTTTTTCATGCCCCTATGTGACGCGATAGGGGGAAAAAGAGTCTTGATTTACAAGGCTTACAGAGCGTCCTTTCCCCTAACCCCTCTCCTTTGGAACAGAACACGGCGGCACAGCCGCAGGAACGGAAAGGAATGGAACAGAAGCAGACAGGACAGAGAAATATCGTTCGTCATGTTACGCAATAGAACGCCATTTTCGAGGGTGAGAGTATAAACCCCTTACCCTGCCCCTAACGCCGCTGTAAGGCCGCTTAAATCAAGCGAGAGACACATTCTATCGCGCAACTCCCCATGATAAATTGAGAGCGTAAGCGGTCTATCCGTTTACGCTCTCTTCTGCTATGTTTGGTTTTTATGCAAGCTGGCGGTTTTCTTTTTCCCGCCGCCGAAAGAACATCAGGGCGGCCAGTGTTCCGGCAGACGCGCAGAGGGTAAAGAGCCATAAGCCCATGTGGGAACCGTCGCCCGTCTTTGGGCTTCCCGTCTGCTGTGCCCAAGACGTACCGCCGCCCTGGGTGTCCTCCACGTCGGGCCGGTAGGTGGGCGGGGTGTAGCCGTCGTCCCCGCCGCTTGACTGCCTTTCAAAGATCGCTTTTACGGTCACGTTGTCCGCCGGCATGGTAAACCTGCTGTTGCTGATCATCACGCCGCCCGAGACGATCTCCCATTCCTTGAATTGATA
>JAHZBS010000077.1 GCA_019423265.1 Clostridiales bacterium | reverse complement strand
GAATCATCGATTCCATTGAGAAATATGATTTTGCGGCAGCCCTGCTGCAACAAGTGTTTTGTTGCCTGAAAGCCGGAGACGAAATCCGCGTAGTTGATGCGTGGAAAGTAGGGGTAATCGTGGGCTAGACAGATGGATGGAATCTGGTGATTGCGAGAGTATTCCAGAAATCGGGGATCGACGTTGGCAACCCAGATGACGCCGCGGACCGTGTCGGGATGGCGGAGATAGGGCGGTATGTCGTCGTTGGTGCAGACTTTGGCGAATAAGACGTTCGCCCCGTCTGCCTTACAGTACTCTTCCAGGTAATTGCAGATTTCGATGTGATAGAGCTGCGCCTGCCGGTCCATGTCGCCGGAAATGACAAAGGCGATCATATAGGAGGAGTCTGGCAGGTCAGCCGTGGGGGCGGTGACACGGCTGCCGGCGCCTGGGAGCGTCTGGATATAGCCCTCTTCCTGAAGGAGTTTCAGCGCTTTGCGCAGCGTCAGCCGTTCTACCTGATATTCTGCGCTGAGAATCCGCTCCGCCGGGAGATACTGGCCATCTGTGTAGATATGGGAATCGATTTTATGTTTTAGATCGGTATAGATTTTTTTGTAGAGAGGGTCTCGGTTGTTCATGCTCGGATAACCACCATTTCAGTAGAGTCATAGTCGAGGAATGCCCTTCCCTTGTGGGAGCGGGGCGCGGTAAAAGGGCCTTCGCATTGCGAAGGCCTATAAAGTTTATATCTTGGAATAGCCGAAACTGTTGACGATGGCGTCAATCTTTTGATTTTTCTTGCACTGTGGACATTGATCCGCCGGAAACGTGCTGTAATCCGGGAGATCCTCCGGCGTGAACAGCATGTTGACGGGGATGCCATTTCGCTCCCGGATGGCGCTGAACAGGGCGGCGATCCCCACAACCTCGCCGTTGTAATACCGGATGCATTCCAGGGCGCGGTTGATCGTCTTGCCTGTGGTAGCGGATGCCAGGAGCAGCAAAACCTTCTTGCCCCACACCATGGGCTGGATGTTGTCGCGGAAGATCATCTGTCCGGTCCCGTTGTACTCCGGCGTGATGACGTTGATCTCACGCCCTTCGTTGAGCGATTGGATGCCGTTTCGTCTGAGCTCGTCCGCCAGAAAACCGCCGATCACTTCGCAGCCATCCATGCAGACGATGGTCTCGATCATGGTGGTATTGGTGTATTCGTTGGAGAGTTCCCGGGCAGCGCTGGATGCCATACCGGCCCGATGCTTCAGGCTCGTCATGTCGATATAATAGTTGATGTGGGAATGATTGGTAGCAAAATGGCCGGGGATGATTCGGATCGTGATCCGGCTGTTCTGCTTTGACGCAATTTTTATTGACCGACTTTCCATAGAACGACCTCCCTTTACTCGTGATATATCGATTATAGCACTTTCACAGGGATTAATCAATATGGAATTCTGTGCGTGACCCCGCCTGCCCTCAACGGATGATGGGGTGCTATGCACAGCGCTCCATCTCGTCTAAATCAACCACAAACAGGATGGCGCCCCGGCGGCTCCACTCATAATTTTTAGTGGCGATGATGTACAATTTGCCGTCACCCTCCGCTGCGGAGGGGTAGTGGCAAGCGGTTATTCCCACCATATCCCAAGTCTTTCTGTCAAACAGTACCATGTGCTTTTCAAATTCCATCGTCCCTTTTTTGGTAAAGTAGACGGTCATTTTTGAGCGGTCAAGTTCATCCGTATTGGCAATTAAGAAGTTCCGCCCGCTCGACAGCGTTCCGCCGTAAATTTTGGAACCGACGCAGGGGATATCATGGGCAAAGGCGTCGCTCCAGCTTTCACCGAAATCCTTTGAAATATACACCAGCGGCATGCGGCGCTGGTCGTTTCGATTGAACAGGTAGAGCAGATTTCCACAACAGATCACAGAGGTTTCCGGATGGACTAACTTTTTCCCGTCCGGCAGATCGCCGTTTTCTGCGACTTTCACGAGACGCCATGGGGCATCGATTTTACCGCTGTCCGATATCAGGACCGCAGGGGTGTTGGGGAATCCGTCCAACTCTGCGATCCGCCCCGGGAGCATCAACTTTCCGTTTGGCAGGGTGACAACATTTGTATTTAGTTTAAAGGGGATGGGGCGAGACCACACAAATTCAAATCGGTCTGTGGTTTGATTGAGCACATATAGATTCAGCGCATGAATGTGATCCGGCGCGACCATTTCGTTGACCAGCATATATAGCTTGCCATCGCTGATGCCGTATACAGGTGGGCAATAGAGTATCTTGCCGGTTTTGTCGCCCACAAGGATCTCCAGATCCGTCCATGTCTGTCCGCCGTCATAAGACCGTTTGCCACATATAGGCGTGTATCCCTGCAATTCCTGTTTCGGGCAATTATACCACGAGGCGTATAGCACACCTTGGTAGTCGATGATAGCCGATTCGTGTAAAAATTCAAACGGTTCATGCGGTTCGTGGACAGAATATACGGTTAGGCCATGTGCCGGCAACTGTGAGGAGGGAGTTGGGAAAAATTTGATGGAGTCTAATTTGGCGGCAAGCAACATATCCTCATAGGAGTAAAAAGCGTGGAGATAGGTATTTGCATTTTTGGCTTTGAAAGCGGTGGGAGATAGCCCCGTCGATTTTGTGAACAGTTCTGTAAAATAACTGACATTGTTGAATCCGCAATTTACAGCGATATCGCTGATTTTTGCATCTGTGTCAATAAGCATTCGGATGGCTTGTTCCATCCTTTTTTGGTTTCGGAATGCATTGAGAGACAAGCCGGTCTGTTGTTTGAAAAAGTGACAGATATAGTAATAACTTATATGCAATACGTCCGCTATGGCTTCTATGCTCATATCCTCGGTGAGATGCGCTGTCACATAATCCCTGATTTCGCCGAGCAAAATTTTCTCCTGCCTGTCGGACGTGCTCTTTCCCTGACGGATCAAGCCGATGACCAGTGATAGCGTTTCGCAGTCGCAAAAATTTGACTTTTCGAATCGCTGGATCAGACCGTCCAACTGATTTGGGTCAATATTGCATCTCACCAGACAGTCAAAACCGAATATATTGAAGATTTCCGGAATAATGGCCTCCTTCTCCACGGTTTCGATAAAAAACCTTGCCAGCTCGCCGTCGGTGACTCGTTTCACGCTTTGGCACATAAAGCAACACCTCCTGTACAGATATTGTATATTGTAGTATAAAAAAAGTGAAATTTCTATAACACGATTGTTCTCAATATGAGCTGGTTACCGCGCTGAAAAGGATCCCCTGTCTCTGCGAGTAATGGGCCTCGGGGGTCGGTCTTTTTTTTCTGTTTTTAAGCGCCCATGCACTTTCTGGCCGGGGATATAATACACTAGAATATAGCCGATAGGGGAGGAGCATGGACGTGATAGAACGCGATACGATTTCGATCCGGCATCTTACGCCGGACTATGATAGATTACAGGAGTCCATAGCGGAGAGAGATGAGATGGAGTGGGAGGGGCGCCGCTGGATTGGACAGGAGAATTTTGCGGCGGATCTGGATACGGTACTCCGGGGGAAAAGGCAACATCTGTATATTATCACGGATGACAACGGAAAGCAAACCGCCGGATGCCGGGATCTCATTGAGAGTCTGACGAAGCAAGATCCGCCGCGGACCGGTGAGTATTGGTATCTGCCAAACGGGTCCCAGCCCATGGAACCAACGGTGGTGGAGTTGCCTGCCGGAGAGGGAAGACAGTGGAAACAAGATTTGCAGATGTGGCAGAAAGAGTTTATCCGGCTTTTACAGAGGCAACTGGACAGCGCGCCGTATCTCTTGCAGGAATCGCAGATCAAGGAAAAGCATAAGGAAAAAGGGGAGAGTGAGATGGAAGCTTTGCGGCAAGAGGCTGCGAAGCAAGGATTTGAGGCATATGTCACGGAGAAGGAAATGTACTTCATCCCGGTGGTGGATGGCGAAAAGCTCAAAGAGGAAGAGTATGAAGCGCTGGGGGACAAGGAGAAACAGGAGATTGTAGGGAAGTCCAACGCCCTCCAGGTTAAGGCAGCCGGGGTCCTGGCGCTGCTGCGCCAGAGCAAGAACGAGACAGAGGAGGAGCTGCGGGCGAAACAAAAGATGATCGTGCATATTTTACTTGCCGACTCCATGAAAAAGCTGGACGAATCGTGGAGCCGCTATGAGAAGCTTTTGGCGCACCACCGGCAAATGCGCCAGGGGCTGGAGGATGAGATAGAGGTCTGGTTTGACGAGACGGCTGCTGCCGAAGGGGGCAAGGTTCCCGAATTGTTCCAAAAGTGGATGCCCTTTGCCGCGACGCCTGGGCGAGAGCGGTTGCCAATTGTGTGGGCTTCCATGCCGACGGTGGCGCGATTGATGGGCCGGATTGGACAGAAAGATCCGGGGAATGAGCCCAGCGTTGCGGATATTCAGCCCGGCCTGCTACAGGAAGCTAACGGGGGCATTCTGCTTGTGGACGCAAAGGAGTTCTTCAGCAGCGCGGGGGCTTGGAATTATGTTAAGCATTGCCTGGAGAAGGGAGAAATCTTCCATCAGGATATGAAGGATGATAACTATAGCCTGTTTGGAGAGCGGCTCCGCATACCGCCGATTCCCTTCCGCGTGCAGTTGGTTTGCTGCGGCTCCATATCATTGTATCAGGTCCTGAGCAAACTCGACGAAGATTTTGCGGAGGTTTTTTCAGAGGTTTTATATTTTCCAGCCCGAATACCGAAAAATAACGACGGCTTGATCCAGTGGGCATCGTATCTAAGGTGGCACAGCCGCACGCGGGGATTTCGAGAGTTGGAGTGGGAGGCGGTCAAAATTCTGTTGCGCCACATTCAACGCCGGTTTGCGGAGGGCGGTGAATTGCCGGCGTATCTAGGCTGTATCGACAGCGTTTTGTATGAATGCTATCTCGATTGCGAAGAGCAGGAGCGAAAAACGCTCCCCGCGGATGCGGTTCGGAGGGTGCTGCGGCAGATGGACCGGCGCAGGGGAAAAATCGCTGAACAATTTTTCCAGGAGGCAGCCAGCGGCAAATATCTGTTGGAGGCTTCCGGGGAGAGAGTGGGGACTGTCAATGGGCTGGTGGTGACGGACCTAGGGCACTTTCGCTTTGGCAAACCTGTGCGGATCACGGCTAGTGTCTTCCAGGGAAAACCATCCATGATTAGCTTGGAGGAGAGCGCGGGACTCAGCGGCGCTATCTACAATAAAGGAATTGGAATTCTGCGGGGCTATTTAGGTTGGCGATATGGCTGTCCGGATCTGGGCAATTGGCAGGTAAGCCTCTGTTTTGAGCAGAGCTACGGCCTGGTGGAAGGCGATAGCGCCGTTTTATCGCAGGCGTATGGAATTCTGTCGGCGCTGTCAAAAGTACCGATCGATCAAGGGATCGGCGTCACAGGCTCCATGGACCAATTCGGCAGAATTCAACCGGTCGGCGGGATCAACGATAAGATCGAGGGATTTTATCAATTCTGCAAGACAAAAGGGCAACAAGACTGTCAGGGCGTCATATTCCCCAGGCATAATTTACAGGACCTATGTCTGGAGGAGGAAGTGGTGCGAGCGGTTGAAGAGGAGCACTTTCATTTGTATCCCATCGATACGCTGGAGGAAGGCATTCCCCTCTTAATGGGGATGGATGAGGATCGATTCGGAAAGCGGTTAAAACAGGCGCTTCGCAGACATTAGAGGATGAGCCGGAGTTTTTCTTTCTTGTGATGTGAGAAAGAGAAATTCCGGTTTTTTTCGTTTTCTTCTTTACAGCGCCTCGAATTTTGTCTATAATAGGGCTAGCGCAACAGAAAATTGAAGGAGGAGCAAAACGTGAATCAAGCCATCGATACAAAGGTTATAAATTCTATCCGAGTCTTGTCCGCGGAAGCGATTCAAAAGGCGAACAGTGGACACCCTGGTCTACCCTTGGGAGCGGCCCCTGCGGCCTATACGTTGTGGGGATATTTTTTGAAGCACAATCCCCAGAACCCAAGCTGGAAGGATCGGGACCGCTTTGTCCTGTCAGCCGGGCATGGCTCGATGTTATTATACAGTCTGCTGCATCTTTTTGGCTATGGCCTGCCCATCGAGGAACTGCAGCAGTTTCGCCAGTGGGGCTCAAAAACTCCGGGTCATCCGGAATATGGGCATACTGTCGGGGTCGAGACTACAACGGGGCCGCTGGGACAGGGCATTGCCAACGCTGTCGGAATGGCCATGGCGGAGGCACATCTGGCGGCGATCTTCAACAGAGAGGGATACCCGGTTGTGGATCATCGGACGTACGCATTTGTAGGAGATGGCTGTCTGATGGAGGGGATCAGCGCGGAGGCGGCGTCTTTGGCCGGCACCTTGAAGCTTGGGAAGCTGACGGTTTTGTATGATTCCAACTGTATCAGCATTGAGGGGAGCACGGATATCGCATTTACGGAAAATGTTGCGGGGCGTTTTGCGGCGTATCACTGGAACGTCATCACGGTGGAGGACGGCAATGACCCGGCGGCCATTGCCAAAGCCCTTGAAATGAGCCAGAGCGATGAGCGGCCCACGATTATTATCATGAAAACCCAGATCGGATATGGGTGCCCTGCGAAACAGGGGAAGGCATCTGCCCATGGGGAACCTCTGGGCGCCGAGAATTTGGCCGCCTTGAAGGAAAATTTGAACTGGCCCTCCGAGCCGGCGTTCTATGTGCCGGAGGAAGTCTATGCATATACGGCGGAGTTGTCGAAGAAAGGTGCGGAGCAGGAAGCGCGGTGGACAGCGCTCTTTGCCGAGTACTGTGAGAGATATCCGGAGATGGCAAAGCTGTGGTCCGAGTACTTTGAAAATCCCAGCTATGACCCGTGGTCCGATGGGGCTCTCTTTGCCAAACCTGAGAAAAGTGCGGCGACGAGAAATGTGTCCGGTGAGGTTTTGAATTACCTGGCGGACAAGCTGCCCAATATGTTTGGCGGTTCTGCGGACCTGTCTCCCTCTACGAAAACGATCATGAAGGGAAAAGGCGATTTTTCCGCGGATAATTACGCCGGCGCCAATCTACACTTTGGCGTGCGGGAACATGCTATGGCGGCTATTGGAAACGGCATCGCGCTCCACGGCGGCCTGCTGCCCTATGTGTCCACATTTTTTGTCTTTTCCGATTATATGAAGCACAGCTGCCGGCTGTCGGCGCTGATGAAACAGCGGGTTGTGTATGTCCTGACCCATGACAGTATAGGAGTGGGGGAGGACGGGCCGACGCACCAGCCGATTGAGCAGTTGGCGGCGCTCCGGTCCATTCCCGGCTTTACGGTTATCCGCCCCGCTGACGCCTGCGAGACGGCGGTGGGATGGGCTCATGCGGTAACAGCCCAGGGACCGACCGCTCTGGTTCTGACGAGGCAAAATCTTCCGCAATATCCAGAGTCCGGCCGAGATGCCGCTAAGGGAGCGTATATTTTGCGGGATTCCAAGAAGGCAGTTCCAGATGTGATCCTGATGGCTTCAGGGTCGGAGGTTGAGCTGATCTACAAAGCCTACGACGAGCTCGAAAAGGGTGGCATCGATGCCCGCGTGGTCAGTATGCCGTCGTTTGAATTGTTTGACGCGCAGCCCGACGAATATAAGGAAGCAATCCTGCCGGCGGCCGTGGAAAAGCGGTTCGCCGTAGAGGCCGCCTGCTCCTTTGGATGGCATAAATATACTGGTTTAAAGGGGCAGATCTTAGCCCTGGATCATTTTGGGGCGTCCGGGCCGGCGAGCACGGTCTTTGAAGAGTTTGGGTTTACGGTGGCGCATGTTGTCTCGATTGTCAAGTCCATGATGGAGGCGTAGCTCACATTGACCAGGGAGGTGTCGTTCACTTCTCTGGTTTTTGGCAAGTGAATGTAGAAATCGATTGGCGACGGGGCGGTGCGAATGGCAAGTGATCGCGATTTCCCTAGAGATTCGCACCTGGTGATTGCCGGCGAAATGCACAGATGTGGGAGCTTAGAGGGTACAAAGATGAGCGTGTGTCGGGCTGAATTGTAAGGTTTGTGGTAGTATACTCTGCTATATGGGGTGTGTATTGTGTGTTTTTGCTGTCGTCCCCCTTGAGGGGACGTGGGTTGAAAGTATGAGTACGGGAGAAATGAACCAACAGCTTCCGTGTCGTCCCCCTTGAGGGGACGTGGGTTGAAAGTTTTGTCCAGCCAAAAAAATGCCGCATTTTTTGTGTCGTCCCCCTTGAGGGGACGTGGGTTGAAAGCCGATGCGTCGCTGGCAAAAAAGCTGTCAGAAAGTCGTCCCCCTTGAGGGGACGTGGGTTGAAAGATCTTTTTTTGGTGATGTGATTTCGTCAGGTGAGGTCGTCCCCCTTGAGGGGACGTGGGTTGAAAGGACGAGACGATGAAAGAATATCAAGAGTGGAAGCGTCGTCCCCCTTGAGGGGACGTGGGTTGAAAGGCTCCAACGTTTTGAGTATGGTTCTGCGCGTCCTAGTCGTCCCCCTTGAGGGGACGTGGGTTGAAAGAAATCACGCGAACAAAAGACTCAACAAACACAGAGTCGTCCCCCTTGAGGGGACGTGGGTTGAAAGATAACTATTTCGAGTCTCTCGTAAACTCTTTTTTTGTCGTCCCCCTTGAGGGGACGTGGGTTGAAAGGCCACCATTGGGATTGGAGTGTCACAACCTATCGCGTCGTCCCCCTTGAGGGGACGTGGGTTGAAAGAAGGGGTGTAGTCCTTACAAAACAGGATACGGAGGTCGTCCCCCTTGCGGGGACGTGGGTTGAAAGAAGCAGCTGATTGCGGCGATGGACGCGGGCTGGAGTCGTCCCCCTTGCGGGGACGTGGGTTGAAAGCGTGGGTGCGGTAGGGATTACAGGATTGTGGAGCTGTCGTCCCCCTTGCGGGGACGTGGGTTGAAAGCCGCAGCGGCGTCCTGCGTCGGTTCAGATGTCGTTGTCGTCCCCCTTGCGGGGACGTGGGTTGAAAGTATTGTATCGTATCCATATGGCTCCGCACCGTTGTCGTCCCCCTTGCGGGGACGTGGGTTGAAAGCGCTTTTGACGAGTCAACAAAAATAGAGCCCATTAGTCGTCCCCCTTGCGGGGACGTGGGTTGAAAGCTATCTTTCAAAGGAACAGCAACAAGCCTTGCTTGGGTCGTCCCCCTTGCGGGGACGTGGGTTGAAAGTGGTTATTACGCATGACATGGAATTGATACGGCGCGTCGTCCCCCTTGCGGGGACGCGGGTTGAAATAAATAAGCAATCTCTCTAACTGTAGTATATCCGAATGTCGCCGTCCCTCTGACGGGAAATATGGACCGAAATAGAAAAACATATAGGAGTGATGCCAATATGAAAAGCATAAAACCCGGCCGTGGACCATCGATGATGGGCGGTGTCATGAGCATTGTCGTCGGACTGTTTGGCGTTGGGTGGACGATCATAGCCGCCAGCATAGGAGGCGGGTTCATGGCTATATTTGGAGTTCTGTTTATCCTCGTGGCAATCATACAGGCTGTTTATAATTTTAAAAATGCCACAAGCGAAAACCGGTACTCAGAATACGACATCACCGATAACATGGAGGAAAGCGATCCGCTCAACGATCGATTTGGGCGGCAATTTAGGCCAGAATCAGAGACGCACAAAAGCGGTGAGACAGAAAGTCATTTCTGCCCATATTGCGGCTCGGCGGTGGATTCCACATTTACGTTCTGCAATCGTTGTGGGAAGAAACTTCCTTAAGCAGGTAGGTGAGCCATATGAGAGAAGAACATTGGGTTTCCATAGCCCTGACAAGCCATGAACAGTATCTAGACCTGCTGAAAAAGGTAAAGAGCAAGACAGCATACATTGTCATCGTGCAAGTGAATGGTGAGGATGACGAAGACCAAATTATTGCCGAGGCCAACACTTGCATGGAATTAATAGAAAAGAAAACGGTCAACAAATGGCTTGGCACGAAAACGCGCGGGAGTCGGGCCGTTCAATTTCGCTATCGCAAAGAGGATCGCTTTTTTCGGTTTCTAAGCACCTATCCCTCCTTTTTCTTCAACCGCAAGGATCGATGGGGATGCGACGAGGTGGAATACACGGATTTCGGCATCGACGATATTGCATTCCTGGATGTCGATCAGAGCCCGCTCTTTTTTACCACCACCCATGAGGGGTACGCTACGATTGCCTCCTCAGTGTTATGAAACACCGCGCTTTGGCCAAAGAGAGAGATACAAATCTATGTAAAAATCTGTAAATTTAATTGTCGAGATAACGCGAAAAAAATAGAACAATAGAACATTTCGGAAAAAAAAACCGGATTTTCTATAATTTACTTCTGTACAGATATGAAAA
>JAHZBS010000076.1 GCA_019423265.1 Clostridiales bacterium | reverse complement strand
AGCCATTCTCATAGACGATCGAACAGACAGTGGAAACCCAATATTCGTACCGTGAAAGCTATCGTGAACGGAACCCCGAAAACACTTCATGTATGTGCTCGCTGTTTACGATCCAACAAGGTTACAAGAGCGTAATCGCGCTTTGGAGGAGAGCAATCCCTATACAAAAATGAAGAATTGCGGCAGGAGGGCGCCTGGCTGAGTCATTCAGCAAGGCGCCCTCCTTGGCTTCGCTACGTTTATTCAAGATCAGCAATGAATTGAAGTATCTCCGATATACCCATATGCAGGGAAACGCTATGACCGTTTTCTACTGCTAAAGTCGGCGCCTGCAAAATACCATATTGTGTGCAAAGTTCTGGTTGTTCCTCTGCTAAAATCACTTCTGGAAAAAGCTCTGCCTGACGGAGTTTCTCCTTTGCAATGCGACAGTTTGGACATGTAGCAGTAGTAAACAACTTAAATGAATAATTTTCTTTTTGCTGCTTGCTGTCCTCTTTTTTAGCAGCCACAGCAGCTGATACGACATCTATGGCCGAGACCACCGACTTTATGAACTGCTAGTTCTTCCTCTGCCTATACTCCTGTGCTTTCCCATCGTTCCAGTTCTGAACCGGACGGTAATAACCGGTAATCCGGCTATATACTTCTGTCTTTTTATGGCAGATCGGACATTCCGGCTGTTCTCCGGTTAAATACCCATGCTCTTTACAAATGGAGTAAGTCGGAGAAAGTGTGTAATAGGGCAGACGGTAATTTTCAGCAATCTTTCGTACTAATTTTGCGGCTGTCTGCCAGTCAGATACGCGCTCGCCCAAAAAGGCATGGAATACAGTACCGGAAGTATATAGAGTTTGAAGTTCATCCTGAATATCCAGCGCTGAAAACAGATCGTCCGTATAACCAACCGGTAAATGGGAGCTGTTGGTATAGTAAGGCGTACCACCCGGCTCTGCTGCTGTTTTTATGTCAGGAAACTGTTCCACATCGTGCTTCGCCAGCCGGTAAGCGGTAGACTCAGCAGGTGTTGCCTCCAGATTATACAGATCCCCATATTGTTCCTGATAATCCGAAAGGCGCTCCCGCATATGATTCAGTACCTTTGCGGCAAAAGCCTGCGTTTCCGGGCAGGTCATATCCTCTCCAAGCCACCGTGCATTTAATCCGGTCTCATTCATTCCAACAAGCCCAATCGTGGAAAAATGATGATCGAAATTTCCAAGATAGTGTTTGGTATACGGATAAAGCCCATTTTCCAGCAGGTTTCCGATTACCGTTCTTTTGACTTTCAGAGAACGCGCCGCAATATCCATCAATCTGTCCAGACGGTCAAAGAAGTCTGCCTCGTCTTTTGCAAGATAGGCAATCCGGGGCAGGTTGACTGTGACAACCCCAACCGATCCCGTACTTTCCCCGCTGCCGAAATAACCGCCTGTCTTTTTTCGAAGTTCCCGCAGATCAAGACGCAGGCGGCAACACATACTTCGGATATCACTGGGCTGCATATCGCTGTTGATGTAGTTGGAGAAATAAGGCGTGCCATATTTCGCCGTCATTTCAAACAAAAGGCGGTTATTTTCCGTATCTGACCAGTCAAAATCTTTTGTGATGGAATAGGTGGGAATCGGATATTGGAAGCCGCGCCCCTCGGCGTCACCTCCCACCATGACCTCGATAAACGCCTTATTGACCATATCCATTTCCCTTTTACAGTCTTTATACTTGAACGGCATTTCTTTCCCGCCGACAATGGCCGGCAATTCCGCAAGATCAGAGGGTACAGTCCAGTCCAGCGTGATATTGGAAAAAGGAGCCTGCGTTCCCCAGCGGGAGGGAGTATTTACTCCATAGATAAAGGATTCGATGCATTTCTTGACCTGATCATAGGTCAGATTATCCACTTTTACAAAAGGAGCAAGATAGGTATCAAAGGATGAAAACGCCTGCGCCCCTGCCCACTCGTTCTGCATAATGCCCAAAAAGTTTACCATCTGATTACACAATGTGGCAAGATGCTTCGCCGGAGCGGAAGTGATTTTTCCGGGAACACCGCCCAGCCCCTCCTGGATCAACTGCTTCAGCGACCATCCAGCGCAATATCCTGTCAGCATAGACAAATCGTGGATATGCAGTTCCGCATTTCGGTGGGCATTTGCAATTTCATCATCATAGACTTCCGAGAGCCAGTAATTTGCTGTCATAGCGCCGGAATTGGATAGAATCAGACCGCCTACGGAATAGGTAACAGTGGAATTTTCCTTTACACGCCAGTCATTGACCTGCAAATAATTATCCACGGTCTTTTTATAATCCAAAAGCGTAGACTGCGTTTGACGCAGCTTTTCCCTCTGGCGGCGGTACAGGATATATGCCTTTGCCACGTCCGGGTATCCGGTTTGCGATAAGACTTTTTCCACACTGTCCTGAATATCCTCAACGGAAATGCAGTTATCCGTGACTTTGCTGTCAAAATCCGCTGTGACCTGTATTGCCAGCAATTCGATCACGGAGGAATGGGTATGCTTGTCCAACGCCTTAAAAGCCTTCCCCATGGCGGAAATGATCTTTTGAAGTTCAAAATCCACCTTTTTTCCATCTCGTTTCACAACTAGATAATCTTCCATAAATTTTTCCTATCCTTTCTGCCTGATTGCACCTGAAGTGGTATCTCTTATTTCCGCAATGCTGCCGAGGGGCAGTAGAGTTTGACTTCTGATAATATTTCTTCCAATTCTTTCTCCGAAAAAGAGAAAAGGCCCTCCGGGGAAAGAATATGCTCTGAATTCACATAGGGCTGCAAATAGTACGGTGCTACATTTCCAATCCATTTTGCAAGGGCGGTCATATCCTTTAATGTGTGAATCCCTTTTACAACCGTTGTACGAAGTTCAAAGGGAATCCCTGAATCTGTAAGCAAACGCAGGCTCTGCTCAACCAGCGGGACAACCTCTTTATGATTCGCACCGGAAGCGTCTTCATACCGTTCAGGAGTCTGTTTTATATCCATCGCTACATAATCAACCAGCCCAAAGTCCAGCAGCGCCTTCAAACGCTCCGGAAAACTTCCGTTTGTATCCAGCTTTATTTTGTATCCCAACCCACGCACTTTGCGTAAGAAGCCGGAAAGATCAGGCCAGATCAAAGGCTCGCCGCCTGTCATCACCACTCCGTCCAGTATATGCTTTCTCCTTTGCAGGTAAAAAAGAACCGCCTCCTCCGCAATGTCACATTCCTCCTGCTGAGGCAGAACCAGACCGGCATTGTGGCAGAATGGACAGCGAAAATTACATCCCTTTGTAAAAACAATGCAGGCAACCTGACCGGGGTAATCTAAGAGAGTCAGTTTTTGAAATCCGCCGATTTTCATAATTGGCCGCCTCTGCTAATGTGTATAATCTAAAATCCGAATCTCTTCTCCAACAGCAGCCTGCACAATCATTTTCATACGTTTGGCAAAAGGGCAGGCGTAGCCAATCGGCGTACCTTTCTGGATACAGGAAGCGAACGCAATCGTGTCTGCGCCCCGTTTTACCAGCTCTTTTGCACGAAGCACCGCTTTCTTTCCCGGACATCCGCCGCAGTTGACAAAACCAACGACTTCAATTTCTTCCTGAACCTCCGCAAATGCGCCCATCTTCTCCCGAACCGCTTTGAAATCTGTTGTGCCGGGGCAAAAATCCTCTGTCTGCATACAACGAATAATACCTACTTTCATCATAATAACTTCTCTCCCCTTCCGGCAAATTACATACGCCCGTAAAAATCTTGACATCTGTATGATATTATAATCAAAAAAAGACGCGAAGTCAATATATTGTGTTTAAATTATATGCAATATACAATATATCGTCTTTTTTTTGAAGCTCTTTACTATTTAATACCTTATTTGAAATTTCCGGTCAAAAACTATCTATGTAACAGCGCTCGAAAAACGCTGAAAAAAAAAGAGCTCAGCCACCGGCAAGCTCCCATCGTCTGTCAAACCTAAAAAGTGAAATCAACACCGCCGGCGCCCCTTTAACAGAAAAAGCCCCAGGGCAATCAGCGCCACCGCTAGAATCCATTGGATAAAAAGATTGCAGAAAAGAATTGCCAGCAAGATACCGATCCCCGCGGCGATGAGAAGTAGACCCGCCAACTGTTTTAAAAATTCTTGGTGCCGCCCTGGCTTAGAACAACAGGGCCGAAACGGTTTGCAACCTGGTCTGCCCATGCGATGGACGCCCTCCCTCCGAAGCTTGATACTCTATTTTATGAGGGAGGGCTCTTCCATGTGACAACATTATAGATTTATTGCCGCCTCAGTCGGAGGACTGGATGATGAGCAGATAGCCGCTGATAATCCGGATCCGCCCTCGGTGGTACAGCAGCTCATTGCTGATGCCGAGGCTGCGGCCGCTGGGCAACAGCGCATCCTGCAGCGGATATAGAAATCCCTCCAGCGTAACGCCGGCCACGTCGCCAAACATGGGGATGAGGGAGACATATCGCATCCCCTCTTCCCTTTCCACATCCAGCACCGCTGGCGCTTTGACCATCTGGACCGTATTGCGCCCATCCAGCAAGCGGCAGCGCACGCCCGCGTCCGTGGGCTGTTTCAGAAGCGTAACGTTGGCCAGGCTGTGGTCGATCCGGCTCCCTGTGCCGCCGAGGATCCAAATCTCACCGGTATGTCCGGCTTTCTCCATAGCGGCTTCAATGGCAAGCTCTGTGTCCGTAAAATCCTTCCTGGCAGGATACTGGGTCACCTCTCCCTGAAAATTCTGATACTGCTTCACCAGCGCTGAATCCACGGAATCAAAATCCCCCAATATCTCGTTGGGTATGAGGCCAAATCGCTGGGCGTGTACCAACCCCGAGTCAGCGGCGATCACCCATTTTGGGTTGTACCGCTGTACCTTCTCCCTCAGATTTCCCGAATCGTTGAGCCGGCCGCCAGTCAAAATTAAGACTTTCATCTATTCTTCTCTCCGTTCCAGCAGCGCTTTATACTTCCGGACATTGCCCTCCGGATCCACACCGTCAAAAATTGCGGAGCCTATGACCAAAACATTGGCTCCCGCCTGGATCACCGATTCGCAGGTCGCCGCATTTATACCTCCGTCCACCTGGATCAGCAGGTCAGGCTTCCACTGCTCCGCCATAGCGCGCAAGCGCGCAATTTTGTGCAGCGTGGATGGAATAAAGGACTGACCCCCAAAGCCCGGATTGACCGTCATGATCAAAACCATGTCCAGATCCGCAAGGACCGGCTCCAACAACTCCACCGGCGTTCCCGGATTGACAGCGCAGCCTGCCTTCATCCCAAGGTCTTTTATGTGCTGAATCGTCCGGTGCAGATGACGGCACCCCAATGCCTCCTGGTGGACGGTCACAAGATCTGCGCCCGCATCTGCACACAGTTTTAACAGGTCGTCCGGATTTTCCACCATCAGATGGACATCGAGGGGAACGGCGGCAAAGCGCCGCAATGCCTTGACGATCACGGGACCTATGGTGATATTGGGGACAAAATGTCCGTCCATGATATCCAGGTGCAGCCAATCGCACCCACCGCGGACCGCCTGTTCCACCTCTTTTTGCAGATTTCCAAAATCCGCCGTCAAAATCGACGGTGATAATACGATCATCTCATTTTCCTCCAACTATTTACTTCCATCGATTGCTCTCCTGCTGGCACCGAATCTCCTGGTATAACTCAGCATAGCTGTCATAGCGCTGCTCTGAAATCTCGCCCCTTTGAACGCCCAGTTTTACACCGCAATCAGGTTCGCTGATATGGCTACATCCGGTAAAGCGACAATTTCCCAGCCAGGGAAGAAACTCTGGGTAGTATTGTCCCAAGTCCGCATAGGGGATATGCTCCAAATGGAGAGAGGTAAAGCCAGGGGTATCCGCAACAAAGCCATTGCCGCTGTCCAGAGGGATCAGTTTCGCGTGGCGGGTCGTATTGCGGCCGCGCTGTACCTTTTCGCTCAGTTGCCCCGTCTGGAGAACAAGGCGGCTGTCCACCGCATTGAGCAGAGAGGATTTGCCCACGCCCGAAGGCCCTGTAAAGACTGTGACCTTGCCCTCGAGCATCTGCCGCAGCTCCCCAATCCCCTCCCTGCCATAGGCGCTGGTATGGATCACCGGATAGCCGGCGGATTCGTACACCGCCGACATTTCATCCGCCTGGTCGTCCTCCTTTAAATCCCATTTATTGAGGCAGATGACGGCTTGAATGGACTGCTGTGCCGATTCCACCAAGAACCGGTCCAACAGCGGGTAATGGGGATTGGGATTTTTGACGGCAAACACAATCACAACCTGATCAACATTTGCGGCGGCGGGGCGCAGGAGCTGATTTTTTCTCGGCAAGATTTCCTCCAGATACCCCTGTTCGGAAAATCGCACGCGATCTCCTATAACCGGCGTAATATTTTCCTTGCGGAAAAGCCCCCGCGCTTTGCACCGTGTGACGGTGCCCTGCTGATACACGTCATAAAAGCTGCTTACGCCGGCGATAATGGTTCCTTCCCCCATACATCCTCCTTAAGTAGGACCGGAGCGCACATCGCGCCGCCGGTCCTCTCTCATTCCGTTATTCATTTACATTCCGCGTCAAAACCGGCGAATTGTCCAAGAATACCTTGATGACCACGGTTCCCCTCGGATACGCCACTGAAATGCCGCCCTGGGCTCCAAAGGTAGCCGCCGTAACGGTCTTGTTGTAGAGTTCCGTCATCTGTCCATCCTTGTCCGTCGCCTGGATCGTCAAAAGTTTTGAACCTGTATCATCTTTAGAAAAGGGACTGGTGAGGATGATATTTCCGCCGTCTTTGCCCACTGTCTCCCCATCTAGCTTGCCAAGGCTGACCGTCACATCCACCGCCGTTCCCTCCATGACCATCGAGCCCTTCTCCGTCCCCTGGGCGATGATTTTGCCCTGTTCCACAGAGTCGTGATAGGATTCGCTGACGGTCCCTATGGTCAGCTTCCGCTGTGTCAGCTCTTCCTTGGCTTGCTCTTCCGTCATGTTCGTCAGATCCGGCACCTCGATGAGCGTTTCCCCCGTCCCTGTGCTGACATAGATCGTGACGACGGTTCCCTCGGTCAGATCCGTATCCTTCACCGGATCCTGGGAGATGACAGTGCCCATAGCCACTGTCTCATCCGCCTTTGTCTCGACGGTGTAGGGCAGCCCCGCATCGACCAGAACTTTCACCGCACCTGCGTACGTCAGATTGGTCACATCCGGCACCTTATCGACCTGCCGTTTTCCCATACTGACAACGACCTTGATCACGGAACCCTCCACCGCCTCCGTGTTGACGGGGGGATCCTGTCCGGTAATCTTGCCGGCATCATATTGATCGTTATATTCCTGTCTCTCCACTTCCACTGTCATCTTCAGCCCTGATACCTTGTCCTGCGCTTCCTCAAGGGTATACCCTGCCAGATTTGGTATCAGATTGCTCTTAGCCTGCTTCAACAGAAAATTGAAGACCAGGACAAGGGCTATAATCAATACAGCCGCTCCACAGGCGGAAAAAATGAGGATCTTCTTCTTTTTCGCCGCCGTATCCGGCTTTCTGTCCTCATCCGTATCCTCGGCCTCCGAAACCGGGCGTTTCGGCGGCGCCGGACGAACCTCCTGACGGCGCGGAGGCTCCCCGTAGGAATCCGCCTCGTCAATCTGTGTCGGAAGCGGCACGATATAGTCGTGATCCACATAGACCTTTCGCAGATCCGCCATGAGCTCCTCCGCCGACTGATACCGCAGCTCCGGACGTTTCTGCGTCAGCCTGCGGATAATCGCGGCGAGCCCGGGCCACAGAGCCGCATTCTCTTTCCGGGGGTTGGGCATGGGATCATGGATCTGCTGCATGGCGACTGAGACCGGCGTATCGCCGTTAAAAGGAAGCCTCTTCGTCGCCATCTCATACATGGTGATTCCCAGAGAATACAGATCGCTGCGGACATCCACAAAGCCGCCCCTCGCCTGCTCAGGAGAAAAATAGTGAACGGATCCCATGGTATCCATATGATTCGTCATGGTCGTGGATGTTGCCGCCTTTGCGATTCCAAAATCCGTAACCTTCACCGCTCCCTTTTGGGTAACCATGATATTCTGCGGCTTGATGTCCCGATGAATGATATGATTCGCGTGGGCAACGCGGAGAGCGTCGGCTATCTTCAGGGAGATCTTCAAGATTTCCTCCGACGACATGGTGTCGCGCCGCCGAATATACTCTTTTAGCGTGATGCCGTCTATGTATTCCATAATGATATAATAGACGTCCTTCTCCTGCCCTAGATCGTACACCCCCACAATATTGTTATGGGAGAGGCTGGCAGCCGCAAGTGCCTCCTTTTGAAACTTTGCCAACACCACTTCGTCGGCGGCGTACTCTCTGCGCAGAACTTTGATCGCTACCATCCTGTGCAGCTTATAGTCCTTTGCTTTATATACAATCGCCATGCCTCCGGAACCGATTTCCTCTACAATCTCGTACCGGTTTCCTAAAATAGTTCCCGGACTAAGCATGTTGCGCACCTTCCTTCCATAAATCAATCAGTATGACCGATATATTGTCATACCCCCCGTTATCGTTTGCCCTACCGATGAGCTGCTCCGCCAGACTCTCAATTTCATCCTGACCGGCCGGCACTGCCGTCCCCAACAGATGGAGCAATTCCGTATCCTCCACCATATTGCTGAGGCCGTCGGAGCACAGCAGCACCCGCAGGATCCCTGTGAGGGGAATCTCAAACGCATCGACGCTGACTTGCTCTTCAATCCCAACCGCTCTGGTGATCACATTCTTCTGAGGATGAACCCTCGCCTCTTCCGCCGTGATTTCTCCCTTCTGTACCAGTTCTTCCACAACAGAATGATCGATGGTTAGCTTCTTCAAGCCAAGCCCCCCCTGCCCGTCAACCAGAACAAGATACAGCCGGCTATCCCCGACATTGACGCAAAATAGCGTATCCTCCTTGATAACCGCGGCGACAAAGGTAGTCCCCATGCCCGTCCAGGCGGAAGACTGCTTTGAGAGCTTGTAGACATACCGATTGGCGCTCTCCACACCTTCCCGCAGCAGCTTGACGATACTATCCTCTTTGAAAGACTTCTCGGCCACTTCCTGGACAAAAAATTGGACCGCTTCCGACGACGCATGTTCCCCGGCTAAATGGCCGCCCATCCCATCCGCCACGATAAATAGGTTGGGAAGATCCCCCACCGGCTCCATGGAACAGTACACAGAGTCTTGATTTGTCTTTCGAAGCTTGCCTACATCACACTTTGCAGCTGCAAACATTCTAACACCTCACTATCTTCATTCCAACCGGATTGGACGCTCCTCCTGTTTGCGCGTGTATCGATTTCTGAGCTGACCGCACGCGCCGTCGATGTCCGCCCCCATCTCTCTGCGTATGGTCACTGGAATTCGGCCTCTCTCCAGAACTTTGGCAAATTCCCGGACACGCTGGAGCGACGGCCGAGCGAGCCCGCGCTCCTCCACAGGGTTAACCGGGATGAGGTTTACATGCGCTAGCATTCCCCGCAGCCTTTCCACAAGCCGCGCCGCATTCTCCTGCCCATCGTTACACCCCTTAATCAAGGCGTATTCAAAGGTGATCCGGCGCCCGGTTTCCTCTGTATAGTACTGACAGGCATCCAAGAGTTCGTCAAGAGAATACCGGGCGGCTCCGGGCATCAACTGCCTTCGAAGCTCATCCTCCGCAGCGTGGAGGGAGACGGCCAGCGTCACGCCCAGGCGACGGCCGGCAAACTCTCGAATGCGCTGTGGAAGCCCACAGGTAGATACCGTAATGTTTCGAAGGCTGAGCCCCCGCCCCTTCTCATCCCTCAACAGGGAAAAAAACCGGAGCAGGGCATCATAGTTGTCAAATGGCTCTCCGCAGCCCATGACGACCACGTGGGAGATTCTGACCCCCGCCTCCTTGGACGCGGCGTATACCTGCTGGACCATCTCGCCCGCCGAAAGGTTTCGGACCAGACCTCCAAGAGTGGAGGCGCAAAAGCGGCATCCCATCCTGCAACCGACCTGCGATGAGATGCAGAGGGAATACCCGTATTCATAGCGCATCAGCACCGATTCGATGCACTGTCCGTCCCGCAGTCGAAACAAATATTTTGTTGTCTCATCTTTCGTCGATCTCTGTTTCTGCGCCAGCTGCATTTGGAAAATCGGAATCGACGACTCCAATCTTCGGCGGAGTTCCTCCGGCAGGTCCGTCATCTCCAGAAAGGAGGCGGCATCCTTCTGGTGCAGCCATTGAAAGATCTGCCGGCCCCGGTATGCCGGTAGCCCCAGCCCCGTACACAGAGCTTCCCACTCCTTTGGCAGGAGACTGTGCGGGTCCTGTTGTTCCAGGTTCATCCAATGCTCTCCTCCTGAACTTTGCAATAAAAAAGCCATCCATCCCTGCCTTCACTGGCATAAGGACGGCATATCCATCCTTTATAGTATCACACTCCAGCTTCCTTGGCAAATCCTTTTCAAAATTTTCTATGAAAAAATTCTGTGAAGTAAATAGATGTGACCCATATAAGGGGAGAAGATTTTCCGACA
>JAHZBS010000075.1 GCA_019423265.1 Clostridiales bacterium | reverse complement strand
GGGATGATTGTCGGTGAGAGTTCGCGCCAGGAAGATATCGTCGTCAACGTCTGCAAGAAAAAACATGTGACCAACACGCGCTCTGCAACGGCCGACGAAGCGCTTCGGCTGACACCTCCAAAACCCATGAGCCTGGAGCAATGTTTGGAATTTATATCCGACGATGAGTTGGTGGAGATAACCCCCAAAAATATTCGTATGCGCAAGGAAGTGCTGGAAGCGGGTATGCGCGCCAAGGTAAGGCGGTAAAACCCATCGGCATCTCGCTCGGTTTTCAAAAAAGGCCTATGCACAACTTTTCATAATTGCGCATAGGCCTTTTGCCAATGGAATATACATGATTTCAAACGGCCATTGAAAGCGATTTTATATAGATCAGCTCATGGGCGCTCTGCTCCGGTGGCAGAAAAGCGCCGATTTTTTTATAGCCAAGGTTCTCATAGAAGAATTTGGCGGTCTCATCTTCCTGTGTGGAAAGCATTCCATACCGATATTGCATCCGGCGCATGGCCTTCTCCCAATATCCCATCATGAGAGTGCCATATCCTTTACCTCGATACGCTTCATCAATATAGAGCCGATCTATAAAAGGAATGGACTGCCAAAATAGGCTGTATCGCAGTATCCCCACAATGGCACCGCCACTCTCCTCACCGCGCAGCACATAGACCAGATTGTTATTGATACACTCTCCAAGTCGGTTCGGTGGAATCTGAGAATCGTATTTTTCGATTTTCTTTTTATCACGTATTGTCGCCAGCGCAACCGTCATTCGGTATCTCCCCCCCATCAATCGAGCCGTATCTCGTTCCCATCAAATACAGGGGCTATCTCCAATTGATCTTTCATGAGACAGTACTCCAGGTCCCTCTGAAATCCCAAACCCTTTAAAACCTGATAATGCTTTGCCCTGTCCAGGACAGCAGGCAGGTTCTCTCCGTATGCCTGATACATAAAGAGCGCATTCCAGCCTAGGTCGGCCATCTGGACCTCCTCCTCGGCTACGATCTGTTGCAGCAGCATTCCCGCACATAGAAAATCATCCAGCGAGAACTGGTTCTTCGTGCCAGCGCACACAAGGGCAAGATCCCCGGTTCTCGCCATAAGCCGCCTCACCGCCGCCCTGCCATTTAGAAATCCAGCGCAGCCAATGGTCGCGGCATGGGCGGATTGGCACCCCACCAGCGCTCTCGTCCCGTTGGTCGTTGTCAGAACAATGGTTTTATCCAGCACCAAATCTCTGGAATATTCCAAGGGAGAATTTCCAAAATCAAATCCCCCCTGCCGGACCCCACCGCGCTCACCCCCCAGCAGACTGTCCGCATACCGTCTTTTCAGCGCCACGGCTTCCTCCACAGTTTCAACCGGTATAATCCGCTTTGCCCCGTTGTTGAGCGCCGTCACAATGGTCGATGTAGCGCGCAGAACATCCATCACTATGACATGACGTCCTTCTACAGTCTCACTGGTAATCGCTGCGGCCGTCTCAATGACCTCCACCCGTCTCATAGCAAACCCCTCCATCATCTTTTGCGATTGGCTGAATCTGGAGGTGGAAAGCCTCCCTTTCCTTCGTCCTCTCAGGGCAGAGATAGAGCCTCCGCTCAGCGCCCTCTTCCGTCTGAAAATCCTGCAATCGGACCGACATCGCCCTATCGCTTTCAAAATATAGTCCAAAACCCGCTGTGTTTGTCACGCTTGCCCATTGGACAGCCATCTGACAGGGCTGCCCTGGATCCGCCGGGGCACACTCCGTATCAAGCCGCTCCATCCAATGGGGCACCACCAGGCACAGCGCCACCTCTCTTTCCTGGCGGCACTTCTGGGGGGAAACCCATAGAAAGATGCTCCCGTCCGGCTGGAACGTCCATTTCGCCTGTCCCGTCTCCGCGGGACGGCATCCCGGAATCCCCAGCGAATATTTCGTCATAAAGTGGAGTCTCTCCGGCCGTTCATCATAGATTTGAACTTCATGGACATTCCAGCCCCGCACCGGTTCTCCATCTCTATCCCACATTACCAGCTCCGGAAAGCGCTGTATCATATTCATCCCCTGGTATTGCAACTGCATGAGGGCGCCTCTCCCTAAATGGAAAGTATAGGCGATCTCCTCCCCCTCTATATACACGATCCCCTCTGTCTTCCAGATATCGAGCTTTTGCCGGAGGGCTCCCTGGCATCTATGCCAGCTCACTCGAGAATTTTCTGTCATGTTCAACTCATCGAGCCCCGCACATTCGCTTGGCTGCCAGCTTCGCTCTGCGTCCCGGCGCTTCACCCATTCCTCCACTGCCTTGACATTGGTTTTCCCATCCAGCTCTGCACCAGTACCAGCCCCCCAACCGATAACGCTGACCTGATTTTTATCCCGCTCGACCATCCGCGTCATTCGATCTAGAAAGGCTTCCCGCCAGACCGGATCGTCAGCGATCTCCCTGCATTCTTGAGGGATCTGAATATCCGCCGACTCTGCCACATATAGCCCGATGCGACTGCACAGCTCCACCAAGCGGGGATCCGCGGCTCCCTTGAGAAAAATGGCGGTACGGTCCTGCCTCTTCACAGCCGATAGCAATCTCCACAGATCTTCTAGGGTTGTACTATTATCTGGCTGTAAAGCCTTCCACTCCCACTGCTTTTTGTCGAAAGGTTCACGGACTCCCACCGTGTACGGGAGTACTTCCCTTCCCTTGCGGATCTGGATCTGATACGTGTAAGGATCTCTTGGCGACCAAAGGCTCAGGGAAGGCGTGTGGAGCCGAAACTCCCACGGATGCCCGGGCTCAACATCCTCCGCTCTGGAGTCGACAATATAGCCGTCCCGGTCCAGCAAAACCGCCTCTACCCTTCCCGCGCCATCCGCCGTCACTTCGCAGAAAAATTGTCCCCCTCCACTATCCTTCTCCCCCCGAACCCAAGCATCTCGCACATGGCCTTTATCCCGTTCTAACACATAGATATCCCGAACCAATCCCCAGGGGGCGTCATACCTCTCCAGATAGCTCCCATCACACCATGGGAACACCGCCGCAGCGATTCGATTTTTGGCGGACCGCAGCCACGGCGTGATCACAAATTCCGCAGGCAAACCGCTTCCCTGGCTGTAGCCTGCCAAATTGCCGTTGACCCACAGGACGCAGCAGGAGCGGACTCCTTCCAGCACTAGATGGATCTCCTTGTCCTCCTCCCAGGATTTTGGCAACTCAAAATCGCGCACATAGGCCGCTACCGGGGTCTCCCAAGGGACATAGGGGGGATCGATGCAAAAGGGCACTGTAGCGCCAGCGCCAATACAAGGCATACCAGAAGGGACCATCGCCACATCCCAGGCGTCTGCGCTTCCGCCTGGGAAGATAAAGTCGCCGGGAATGGCTCCCCAATTGGGAAACACCCGCTGCCGCCATCCGCCGTTGAGACTTCGATAGCAATCGCTGCTCGCCCTCTGTAGTACATCCAATTTCCGGACTTCGCCCGCCGGAAAGGGAATCGAGTATGCGCTCGCCGGCGACCGGCCGCGCGCAAGCCATCTTGGATTTTCCCAATATCGTTCTACCTCTATCATAGGCCGCCCTCCCCATTCTCTGTGCCGTCTCAATAAACAGATCCTCTTGCTCTTAGTATACAGGAATTTTTCCAACAATGCAAGATTTTGGCCTCATTCTGCCCAACGCGCATTATCGTATTTTACAGCCTTTAGTATGCGAATTCGCCTATACATGAAACCATTTCTACAAAACAGTACAAGACTGTCTCCAAATTCAATCCGATCTTTATGAAAAGTGTTATTTTCTCTGTTTTTGGTTGTTTTTTACCGTGGAAATGCTATAATATTCACACACGCTATGATTCGTGAATCCTTGCGGGACTGTATCTATGGCTCGAGGCCGTGATGCACGACTGGAAAGGAACGTCAGGGAAAGGGCAGGTAGAAGGATGAAGATACTCGCTTTGGCCGATATGGAATCCAAGGCCTTATGGGATTATTTTGATAGAGATAAGATTCAGGATGTGGATCTGATTTTGTCCTGCGGAGATCTGAAAGCCTCCTATCTCTCGTTTCTGGCGACGATGGTTAAGGTCCCTCTCCTGTACGTACACGGGAACCATGATACCAACTATAACCGATTTCCCCCCGAGGGCTGTGAGTGCGTCGAAGACACGATTTTCGTCCACAATGGGATTCGCATATTGGGATTAGGCGGTTCCTACCGCTATAAGCCCGGCGACTATCAGTATACGGAGTCCGAGATGCGCCGCCGCATTTCAAAGCTCCGCCTTGCCCTCTGGAAGAACAAAGGGTTCGATATCCTTTTGTCCCACGCTCCCGCCTCCGGTATTGGAGATGGGACCGACCTTCCACACCGCGGATTCGAAACCTTCCTCCAGATTATGGAGAAGTACGAGCCTCGTTATTTCGTCCACGGTCATGTCCACGCCAATTACAATGCCCGATCCTTTCAGCGCCTGAACCACTACCGGGAAACCACCATCATTAATGCGTATGAAAAATATAAATTTATCTATGAATAAGGGACGGACGACTCCGTCCTCTTTTTAATAGTGATATTTCTTACGCATCCCCACAAGGAACAAGACTGTCACAATCACAGCCATGATCTCTGCCGCGACTATGGAAAGCCAGATGCCATCGAGTTTCCAGATCAGCGGAAAGAGCAGCACAGCCAAAATCTGGAACACCAGTGTCCGCATAAACGAAATCAGCGCCGACACAAGTCCATTGTTGAGTGCGGTAAAGAAGGATGAGCCAAAAATGGCAAACCCTGAAAAAAGGAATGAAAAAGAGTAAATCAGAAAAGCATGCAGCGTCATGTCCAGCAGTCCCTGGTCATAGCCTACAAACAGGATGGACAGGGGCCTTGCCAAAATCTCGGCGGCGGCAAACATCAGCACTGCGAAGCTCCCGACGATAATGAGGCTCTTTTTTAGCAATCCTCTCAGCTCTCTGTGGTTTTGCGCGCCATAGTGATATCCGATTACGGGCGCTGTACCCACTGAATAGCCGATAAATACTGCTAAAAATATCATGTTGACATACATCAATACGCCGTATGACGCTATACCGTCCTCCCCGGCATACTTCAGCAGCTGTACGTTGTACAGCATACTCACAATCGACATAGAAATGTTGGACATCAACTCAGAGGAACCGTTCGCACAGACCTTCAAGAGTGCTTTCCCGTCAAATCTCGTTTTGGAGAGGCGGAAAAGGCTGGTGTTCCGGCGGCCAAAATATATGAGCGGGACAATGCCGCCAACGAATTGGCTGATGGCTGTTGCCGCCGCCGCACCTTCAAGTCCCCACGGGAATACCGCGACAAACAGGGCGTCCAGCACAATGTTGGTTAAGCCGGCTGCAATGGTCACATACAGTCCCATCTGTGGCTTTTCGGCTGTGGCGAATAGGCATTGAAACTCATATTGTAGAATATATGCCGGTATGGCCGCCAGAATAATCCGTCCGTAGGTGACACTGTCCTCAAGAAGCTGCCCGTCTGCGCCGAGAATCGCCGCAAACGGGCGAATGAAGATATTGCCAAAGATTACAAATAAAATGCCGCATCCGACAGACACATAGACAATCAGGGAAAAAATCTGATTCGCTTTCTGTTGATTTCCTTCCCCCATGGTTTTGGCAATCAATGCACTGCCGCCTGTGCCAAACATAAAGCCGATTGACCCCAGTATCATCAGAAATGGCATAATAAAGTTGACCGCTGTAAAGGGAGTTTTTCCCACGAAGTTTGATACAAAAAAACCGTCAACCACACCATAAATAGATGTAAAGACCATCATGATCATAGACGGCAATGTCAAACGCAGAAGTTTTCTGTAGCTGAAGTGATCTGATAGCTGAATCATTTTTCCGTTCTCCTAAACCAGCGGAATGCTATCCCGTCGCTGCCAAATTCTCGGCTTACCGTGTTAATTCTCATGCCTTTATCTCCTTGATTTTTTCTTTAAAGGAGGAAAGAAACCGTTCTGTCAGTTCAATATAGACTTGCTGTTCCTCTTCTGTCCACGAATCTAGAATTTCGTTTTCGAATCTAAGGACTTGCAAAGCGCTGTTTTGAGCCAGCGCTTTTCCTTTTTCGGTCAGGCAGACTTTTTTCTTTCTGCTGTCCGCCGTTTTCAGATATACTATTCCATCTGTTTCCAACTTTCGAAGGGAGGAATTGATCGTCTGTTTGCTGATGCCTGACAAGCGGACGATATCGCTGAGCAGGCCTTCCTCTCCTTTTAGGCAGATCGTGTATAAAATCCGCATAGCACTGTCGGACAGCTTGAACTTCGATGCCGCTTCGTGATACGAAGCCTCGATTTCACTGGTGAGATAGCTGTATCTCCTTCCCTCTGTGTTTGCCACATTTTTCATATGAGCGCCTCCTCAAAGTACGAAATCATACCAATGCATTATAGTACGAAATCATACATAAGTCAATAGGATTCAATCGCAAATTCTTGGCGGTCATTCCCCATACGTCTTTTTCGGCTGGCAAAATAAGAGAGGGAGCTGCCCACGCTTGCAGGTTGCTCCCTCTCTTGCTTATCTATATTCTGTCAATGCGCCAAGGTTTTGTCACCGGCCGCTGTCAATCCTCCATGACCGTAAGGCCCTCCAGCTGGACCAGCGATTGGACATCCTCCCGCAGTTCGTCAATTGCCGGTATTTTACCGATGACCGTATCCGTCAACCAGTTCATGGTAACGATCTTTTCAGTGGATAGACACTCATCCTCCTGAACCTGGATTTTTCCCTCCTGATCCCGTATATATCCAGTGAAAGGATCCATTTCCCCCGAAATGACAGTCCTCTTTAAAAAGCTGAGCAGATGTTTCGTGCCCTCCGGCAGATTCTGTGAACAGACCAGATCGACGACGCCAGCGGACATCCCCCACCAGTAATTGATCGCCTTACTTCCGTCCACGTAGTCCTCATCATTCCAGGATCCGCTGAGAATACTGCGGATCAGCTTCTCGTAGAACTTACCCCAATGCCACATGGGCATGGCGATATTCGTCAGGTTATCCTGATCCACCCTGTACAGTCCAAATTTTCGTGATGCGTTGCCGGGAGTGATCAGATCCTGATTGGAGATAAAATCCACCTCCATCTTCTGCATTCGTTCGGTGATGGAGCCTCCGTCTTTTAACGTGGACCATTCCAGATAAATCTTCGCACGCGGGTTGACAAGACGCGCCCCGAGAGCGAAAGCATTGATGTTGGCAATCATTCCGGATATGGGATAATCCGCCACATACCCGATTCGGTCTGTTCTCGTCAGACACCCCGCAATGGCGCCCGTCAGAAATTTAGGCTCATACATCCTGCCGTAATAGGTCCGAAGATACCGATAGGACATATTCACTGAGCAATTTAAAAATTTGATCTCTGGATGTTTGATCGCCGCCTTTAGACTGGACTCCACCAATTGGGGCGTTGTCGTAAAAATAACGTCAAAACCGCTGTCCGCCATCTCTTCCAATACTTGGTCCGCACCTTTGGGATTGCTAAAGATATTATCAACGCAGTAGGTCTCCACCTGATCCGCAAACACCTGGTCCACATGCATACGGCCCAGCTCGTGTCCGTAGGTCCAGCTGGAGGATTCCCGGTCCTTATCGTGAACAAAACCGACTTTCAACCTTGTCTTCTTCGAGCTGCCGGACAGGAAATTAAACAGCCCCTTTTTATTTGGCTCTTCAATGGGATGGGTGACCAGCCCAATCGGTTTCTCTTCCGTCTGTAGGCAGATCTCGTCCCACATCTTCGCTACATCGTCCATAAGCTGCGCATGGCTCTTTTCCAACAGCCCCTCATACCCAAAAACCTTTAGGTATTCTAACATGGCGTCCCCTGTGGAAATAGAAAGTTTTCTCCCGCCTTTGGCCGTGTAAGCCTTGCGGAAACGGTAGTAGGCTGAGCGAAAGTCCCTGGAGAATTCCTGATCCCAGTCGGCCTTTTTCGTCTTTTGCAGGATGTCCAGCAGCTTCTGAAAATTGCCTTCTTTCGTAAACCAGACATAATTGATCCCGGTAATCCGATAGAAATCCAAAAACTCAAAGTAGATCTTGGATTCCAGGGTATCCGTTCTTCTCGGCACAATCCTGGTCACATGCGCCGCAATGGACACAGCGTCGAAATACTTCAGGACACTGACACGCTTGTTTCCCTCCACAACATAGAATCGGTTCATAAACTCATAGCATTTGATGGGATCCCGGATCCCCTCTTCAATGTGAATATCACATAAATTCGCCCATTTTCTGGCAAATTCTGTATCTTCGTCCAGAAGCGGCATATAATTTCTTGCAAAGGCTGTTCCCCTTGAGCGTCCATTCGTCCCCACGATTTTATCCAAGGGAACCTGCACATCCCCTATCGTGATTTCGGATTCCACATCCACATTGGACGTGATCTCCTCCAGCACCTGCAAATATGGATATATGCCCTGTGACAGATTACTCTGATACTCTTTCCTTCCCATTTTTAGCGCTTTTTTATAATCTTCTATCGCCATAACAGAAAAACCTCCTCCACTATTAGTCGCTGCCTCGCCACTCTCTTTCTCCCTTTTACATATTATAGCATTCTTGCCCTTCTATTTCAATCGATATTCCGTAAAGTTTTTGAAATAGCAATCTTATGAACAAATTGTGAAAATGCTTGAATTTACAAGTCGAAGCAAGTATAATAAAAGAGGGCGCGGCGGTTGCATATGACGATCTGTTTAGCAGGTCCATTACGAGTACAGGAGCCGCTTTTTTAAATTTTGAACCGGTGATAATCTCCAGCGCCACTAGAGGGAGTGATGATATGTTATGTCAAATATGTAAAAAAAATATAGCTGTTGTCATGGTCAACATCATGAAGGATGGACACAATAAGCAGATGGCTTTGTGCCTTAACTGTGCGCAGAAACAGGGGATCACTCTGCAAAATCTTATGAATCAGAGCGGTCTGAATGAAAAGGATATAGAGAATCTGAATCAGCAGATGACGGATATGCTGGAAAATATGGACCTGGAGAATAACCCGGATGCGCTGTCACAGATGATGCCACCTGGTCTGATGGAGATGCTCACAGGGGCGTCCCCAAGCGGCGACCAGGATGACGAGGATGCAGATGAGGATGCAGACGCTCTTATGACGATGGTGGATCAACAACCGGCTTCCTCACAGCCCTCATCCGGGCAGGCCGGGCAGACCTCTCAGACGCCTCCGAGACGGCGCACAGAGAAGCTAAAGAACCTGATGAAGTTCGGTATCAATATGACGGAGCAGGCATCCAAAGGTCAGATCGACAATATCATTGGCCGCGATGCCGAAATCCAGCGGCTGATGCAGATTCTCAACCGGCGAACGAAAAACAATCCCATTCTGTTGGGTGAGCCTGGCGTCGGCAAGACGGCTATCGCAGAGGGCCTCGCTCTCCGGATTGCACGCCGCGATGTCCCTGTCAAGCTACTGGACAAGGAAGTATTCTGGCTCGATATGACCGGACTTGTGGCGGGCACGCAATTTCGAGGACAATTTGAGGGGCGCATGAAAGCCATTATCAATGAAGTCGTCAGCGCAGGCAACGTTATCCTTGTCATCGATGAGGTCCACAATCTTGTCGGCGCCGGTGACGCCCAGAACTCCATGAACGCCGCCAATATCTTAAAACCCGCCCTCGCCAAGGGGCAGATTCAGATTATTGGCACGACGACGCTGGAAGAATATCGCAAATACATTGAAAAGGATTCCGCTCTGGAACGCCGTTTCCAGCCCATCATTGTGGATGAGCCGACGCCGGAGGATACCGTTGCAATCATAAAGGGGATCCGTGAGCACTATGAAACCTATCACAATGTTATGATCCCGGATTCCGTCATTGAGGATGCCGTCATGCTGTCGCAGCGGTACATCCATCAGAGGTTTCTTCCTGATAAGGCCATCGACGTCATCGACGAGGCGGCCTCCAAGGTGAATCTTCAGAATACTGGCCTCGTGGATCTGGAGAATCTTCGCTCCCAGTTGGCCAAGGTCCAGCAGGAGAAGGAAGAAGCCGCCTCCAGGGACGACTTTGAGACGGCGGCGAAATGCCGCGTCGAAGAGATCCGCCTGGAAGATGAGATTAAGGATAAGCAGATCTCCTGCACCCATGTCCCGCTGACTTACGGCGATATCGCGCAGGTGGTGGAATCCTGGACCAAGATCCCGGTGCAAAAACTCACCAGTGAGGAAGCGGATAAGCTTCTGCATCTTGAGGAACGCCTGCACCAGCGCGTCATAGGACAGGAGACCGCCGTGTCCGCCCTGTCGCGGGCTATCCGACGCAATCGTTCTGGCTTCCGAAAAGAGAAGAAACCAGCCTCCTTCATCTTTGCCGGCCCCACCGGGGTGGGCAAGACAGAGCTTGTCAAAACGCTGGCACAGGAACTTTTTGGCACGGAGGACGCGCTCATTCGAATTGATATGTCCGAGTACATGGAGAAGCACACTGTCTCTAAGCTGATCGGCGCACCTCCGGGCTATGTAGGCTATGATCAGGGTGGTCAACTTACGGAGAAGGTCCGGCGGCGGCCGTACTGCGTTATTCTGTTGGATGAGATCGAGAAGGCCCATGCCGACGTCTTCAATATGCTCTTGCAGATTCTGGACGACGGAAGACTCACCGACAGCCAGGGGCTTGT